>NZ_GL882861.1:39370-54392 GCF_000195655.1 Klebsiella sp. MS 92-3 | reverse complement strand
GGGGGGGGGTGGGGGGCGGGGGGGGGGGGGTGTGCCCCCGCGCGGGGCGCGGGACTGCCGAAGATAAAGCCGGCAGGGACTTTGTTGTAGCCCGCATGAAGGCGCTGGGCCTGAGCGTGTCAATTGATGCTATCGGTAATGTCACCGGCGTTTATCACGGCGAGGAAACGTTGCCGATGGTGATGATGGGGTCACATATCGATACCGTCGCCACAGGTGGGTTATACGATGGCAACTACGGCGTTATGGCCGGCCTTGAGGTGATTGCCACCCTCCAGGATGCCGGGATCCGCACCCGACGACCGTTGGCGGTAACCTTCTTTACTAACGAGGAGGGGGTGCGATTTCAGCCCGATATGATGGGCAGCGTGGTGTTTGCCGGCGAGTATCCGTTGGCGCAGGCGCTCGCGGCAAAAGATATCGACGGTATCACGCTCGATGAAGCGCTGCGTAACATTGGTTATAAAGGCGAACGTCAGCCGGGAGATATGGCGGTAGATAGCTACGTTGAGCTGCATATCGAACAGGGACCAATTCTTGATAAAGAGCAGATTGATATTGGCGTGGTTACCGGCGTACAGGGTATTTCGTGGCAGGAATTAACCCTGAGAGGCGTATCGAATCATGCGGGTACAACCCCAATGTCCATGAGACGTGATGCCGGGCTGGCGGCTGCGAAAATCGCTGTTTTTGCCCGTGAGCTGGCGCTAAGCCTTGGTGGTAATCAGGTAGCTACCGTTGGACATTTCAGCGTGAAGCCTAATCTAATCAACGTCATTCCCAACCATGTCGTCATGTCAGTGGATCTCCGCAATACCGATAATGCGATCTTATGTCTGGCGGAGCAGCAATTGGCCGAATTTGTCGCGAAAACGTCGCAGGAAGAGGGCGTGGAGATAACCAGCCGCTCACTGGTGCGCTTTAATCCGGTCATCTTTGCCGATGAGATCGTCAATGCGGTGGAAGCCGAGGCGGAGCGTCAGGCGCTCAGTTACCGACGTTTGCCAAGCGGCGCCGGACACGATGCACAATTTATGGCGTCGGTATGTCCCGCCGGGATGATTTTTGTCCCCTGCGTCGATGGCATTAGCCATAACGTCAAAGAACATAGCGCAGCCAAAGATCTGATTGCTGGCGCCAATGTGCTGCTGCAGGTGGTTTTACAGCGCGCCCAGCGTATGGACTAATGTTTACAGGAGCAGAGAATGAATCAGCAACAGCTAAAGCAGCAGCTTATCGCCTGGCGTCACTATTTGCATGCCCATCCGGAAAGCGCCTTCGAGGAGCAGAATACTTCACGGTTTATTGCCGAAAAGCTCGAAGCTATGGGCATTGAGGTGCACCGCGATATTGGCAAAACCGGGGTGGTGGGGAGATTGAAATGCGGCGACGGGAAGGGCGTTATCGCTATTCGTGCCGATATCGATGCCATTCAATTGACCGAACAGGGAGACTGGTCTTACCGCTCCATGACCGCCGAGCGGATGCACGGCTGCGGACATGATGGTCATACCTGCATTGCGCTGGGCGCGGCGCAGTTGCTATTGCAGCGGCAGAATTTTAACGGCACGGTCTGCTTTGTTTTTCAGCCTGCTGAGGAACCTGGCTATGGCGCCAGAGCGATGATGGACGATGGCGTTATTGAACGCTTTGGCATAGAGGAAATCTACGGTCTGCATAATATGCCGGGTATGAAAGCCGGGACTATCGCCACGCGAGTCGGTGGCATTATGGCCAGTGAAGATAACTTTATTATTCGTATTAAAGGGCAGGGAGCGCATGCGGCGCGGCCGCATATGGCGAAAGATCCGCTGGTCATTGCGGCGGAAATCATCCTGGCTTTGCAGACAATTGTTTCGCGAAATGTTGATCCGAACGTGCCAGCGGTCATTTCCTGTACTGAACTGCACACCGATGGCATCCGCAATGCGATTCCGACGCACGTCGAAATCAAAGGGGATACGCGCAGCTTTGCACCGGAGGTGCAGATGCTGCTCGAAGAACGAATGCGTACCATTAGCGAAGCGATTTGCGCGATGCACGGTGCGACGTGCCAGTTCAGCTATACCCATGAATTTGCGCCAACGGTGAACTGGCAGCAATGCGTTGATGTAGCGGTCACCGCTGCGATTAACGTGGTAGGGGCTGAGAAGGTGGACGGCAACGTCGCACAGATGATGATTTCGGAGGATTTTGGCGCTTTTCTGCAAAAAATCCCCGGCTGTTTCATCTTTTTAGGCAACGGCGATAGTTCAGATGCTCAGGGCAATACACCGTTGCATAATGCCTGCTACGACTTTAATGATGAGATATTGCTAACTGGCGCGGAGTATTTTGCCGAGGTCGTCAGAGCCCGTTTGCCGCAGGAGTGATATTGATTGGCCCGATAGCAGAATGCCGTCGGGCCATGTTTTTTAGCTTGCCTTTTTAATCGGCGGCAGGTCGAAAGCCTCGCGCAGGGCGCGGACGAAGGCCTTATCGTGGCAGATGGTTTTCCCCGGGCTGTCGGAGAGTTTCGCCACCGGCTTGCCGTTACATTCCACCAGCTTAATCACGATATTGAGCGGTTTAACCAGCGGCAGATCGCAGGTTAAACGGGTGCCGATCCCAAAGCTGAGCTTCACCCGCGAGGCGAAGTGGCGATACAGATCGACGGCTTTGGCCAGGTCGAGATTGTCGGAGAAGACCAGCACTTTGCTCAGCGGATCGATACCCAGCTTCTGATAATGGGCGATAGCTTTTTCTCCCCATTCCACCGGGTCGCCGGAATCGTGGCGCAACCCCTGATAGCGGGTGGCGAATTCCGGACCGAAATCGCGCAGGAACGCATCCATAGTGATGCAGTCGGTCAGCGCGATGCCCAGCTGGTCGGGATACTCTTCCAGCCAGGCGGCAAGGGCCGCCCGCTGGCTGCTGGCAAGGCTGGGGCTGATCTGCTGGTGGGCCTGGAACCACTCATGGGCCTGGGTACCCATCGGGGTTAAATTCAGACGGCGCGCCAGATCGTAATTGCTGGTGCCGACAAACCATGGTTCCTGCTGCAGACGCCGCACAATACCTTCCTGCACCTCGCGTGAGAAACGACGGCGGGTGCCGAAGTCCATCAGACGGAAGGCGCTCATGTCGAGGTCAGCGGTCATAGTGGCGAAGTCGCCTAGCTTATGTTCCAGCGTGTTGAGCGCCTGATCGACGCCCATCTCTGGTGAACGATAGCGATGGACCAACTCGCTTATCACCGCCAGCAGCGGGACTTCCCACATGATGGCTTCCTGCCATGGGCCGGTAAGGCGAATGTTCAGCTTACCATTGTCATTGCTGACCGTGACCTGGCTCGGGTCATAGCGAAAATCGCGCAGCCAGTTGAGGTAATCCTGGCGAAAAAAGGGAAGGGTGGACAGCCAGCGATATTCATCATCCCGCAGCCTCAGGTCGCGCATGGACTCCACCTGCTCGCGGATCGCGTCGGCATAGATGCCGAGCAGGTCGTCTCCGCGGCAGCGAAACTCCGCCGCCACATGCACATCGCCGTAGCGGTGGAAGACAGCCTGCTGCATGTGCAGCTTATAGGCATCCGTATCAAGCAGCGAGTGCAGTACAGGAGAAGTGAATTGTGTCATGGTGCGCAGTAGCATCCTCTCACTGGAGCGTTCCATCGAAACCAACGCGGAAAATGGAGGCGGAGTATACCTTTATTACCCGACTCTGTCCCGCGATGGCGAGCAATGGTGACGCTGACGGTCATTTGCGAGGCCTAGTTTAATATATTGAACATGGATCACACCACAAGCTTTGCGTCGGGTCGAGGGCATTTCGTGCCGCGAGTGTTAACAAAATGTAGCGATTTCCGTGTTTCACGTTGAAAAGATGAAGATTCTGCATAGCGCGATTGACACAACAGGAATAGACTGGGACGACACTTTACCGAAGATGCTAAAGGTTTTTTATGACACAACAGCCCCAAGCCAAATACCGCCACGACTATCGTGCGCCGGAGTATCTGATTAGCGATATCGATTTGACCTTTGACCTGGATGCCGCAAAAACCGTTGTTACGGCCGAAAGCAAGGTCTCCCGCCACGCGGCTGCGTCTGATGTGCCATTGCGCCTGGACGGCGAAGATCTGACCCTGATCGCTCTGCAGGTGAACGGCCAGCCGTGGAGTGACTATAAAGAAGAAAACAATCAGCTGGTGATCGGCGGCCTGCCGGAGCATTTCACCCTGACCATCGTCAATGAGATCAGCCCGGCGGCGAACACCGCGCTGGAAGGCCTGTATCAGTCAGGCGAAGCGCTGTGCACCCAGTGCGAAGCGGAAGGTTTCCGCCATATCACCTGGTATCTGGACCGTCCGGATGTGCTGGCGCGCTTTACCACCAAAATTATCGCCGATAAAGCGAAATACCCGTTCCTGCTTTCCAACGGCAACCGTATGGCGGAAGGGGAGCTGGAGAACGGTCGTCACTGGGTACAGTGGCAGGATCCGTTCCCGAAGCCGTGCTATCTGTTTGCGCTGGTGGCCGGTGATTTTGACGTCCTGCGCGATTCATTCCGCACCCGCTCTGGCCGCGAAGTGGCGCTGGAGCTGTACGTCGATCGCGGCAACCTCGATCGCGCGCCCTGGGCGATGACCTCGCTGAAAAACTCTATGAAGTGGGATGAGGAGCGCTTTGGCCTCGAGTACGACCTCGATATCTATATGATTGTCGCCGTCGACTTCTTTAATATGGGTGCCATGGAGAACAAAGGACTCAACGTCTTTAACTCCAAATATGTTCTGGCTCGTACCGATACCGCCACCGATAAAGACTACCTCGATATTGAGCGCGTGATTGGTCATGAATATTTCCATAACTGGACCGGCAACCGCGTCACCTGTCGTGACTGGTTCCAGCTCAGCCTGAAAGAGGGGCTGACCGTGTTCCGCGATCAGGAGTTCAGTTCCGACCTCGGCTCACGGGCGGTGAACCGCATCAACAACGTGCGCACCATGCGCGGGCTGCAGTTTGCCGAAGACGCCAGCCCGATGGCGCACCCGATCCGTCCGGATATGGTTATCGAGATGAACAACTTCTACACCCTGACGGTCTATGAAAAGGGTGCCGAAGTGATCCGCATGTTGCACACCCTGCTGGGTGAAGAAAACTTCCAGAAAGGGATGCAGCTGTACTTTGAACGCCATGACGGCAGCGCCGCCACCTGCGACGATTTCGTGCAGGCGATGGAAGATGCCTCTAACGTCGACCTGTCGCACTTCCGCCTCTGGTACAGCCAGTCCGGTACGCCAATCGTCACCGTGCATGACGACTATAATCCGGAGACCGAGCAGTATACGTTGACCATCAGCCAGCGTACGCCGCCGACCGCCGAGCAGGCCGAGAAGCAGCCGCTGCATATCCCGTTTGCCATTGAGCTGTACGATAACGAGGGCAAGGTGATCCCCCTGCAGAAGGGTGGCCACCCGGTACACCCGGTGCTTAATGTGACCCAGGCCGAGCAGACGTTTGTCTTCGATAACGTTTATTTCCAGCCGGTGCCGGCGCTGCTGTGCGAATTTTCAGCGCCTGTGAAACTGGAATACAAGTGGAGCGATCAGCAGCTGACCTTCCTGATGCGTCACGCGCGGAATGATTTCTCGCGCTGGGATGCGGCGCAGAGCCTGCTGGCGACTTACATCAAGCTGAACGTCAACCGCCATCAGCAGGGGCAGCCGCTGTCGCTGCCGGTGCACGTAGCGGATGCCTTCCGCGCCATCCTGCTGGATGAGAAGATTGATCCGGCGCTGGCCGCTGAGATCTTAACCCTGCCGTCAGCCAACGAAATCGCCGAGATGTTCGCGATTATCGATCCGATCGCCATCGCCGCCGTGCGCGAAGCGCTCACCCGCACCCTGGCGAACGAACTGGCGGACGAATTCCTCGCGGTTTATAACGCCAATAAGCTCGACAGCTATCGGGTGGAGCACGCCGATATTGGTAAACGTGCTCTGCGCAATACCTGCCTGCGCTATCTGGCGTTTGCGGAACCGACGCTGGGCGATAAGCTGGTGGCGACGCAGTATCACCAGGCAGATAACATGACCGACGCGCTGGCCGCCCTGTCGGCGGCGGTTGCCGCTGAGTTGCCGTGCCGCGATGCGCTGATGCAGGAGTACGATGACAAATGGCATCAGGACGGTCTGGTGATGGATAAGTGGTTTATCCTGCAGTCCACCAGCCCGGCAGCCAACGTGGTGGAAACCGTGCGCGGTCTGCTGAACCACCGTTCGTTCAGCATGAGCAACCCGAACCGTGTGCGCTCGTTAATCGGCGCTTTCGCCAGCAGCAACCCGGCGGCGTTCCATGCTGAAGATGGCAGCGGCTATCAGTTCCTGGTGGAGATGCTGACCGAGCTTAACCAGCGTAACCCGCAGGTGGCGTCGCGCCTGATTGAGCCGTTGATTCGTCTGAAGCGTTATGATGAGAAGCGACAGGCGCTGATGCGCGCCGCGCTGGAGCAGCTGAAGGGGCTGGAGAATCTCTCTGGCGACCTGTTCGAGAAAATCAGTAAGGCGCTGGCGTAACGGTGGCATAACCCCGGGCTGCGGCGCGCCTTGCGCCCTGTCCGGGTTACCCGTTAACGTGGTGATGTTGTCGGGCGGCGCGATGCTTACCCGACCTGGAATACACGGCTGATTTGGCGTTGGTAGCCCGGCTGTGCAACGCGCGAGCCGGGGACATGTCGGATGACGATATGCCCCCGTTCAGACAGCGGACAGTAACGCCGGTCAGCCATGACTAAACAAACGCGGCGCACGCTCGCTGTCGCCGCGTTTCATCACCCGATCCAGTACTTCAGCCTCCAGCTCGGCCAGCTTCGCCGAACCGGTGCGCCGCGGTCGCGGGATATCCACGCTTAAATCGAGGCCAATCTTCTTCTCTTCAATTAACAGTACCCGATCGGCCATGGCCACCGCTTCACTGACGTCGTGCGTGACCAGCAGGACCGTAAAGCCATGCTCCTGCCACAGGGAGACGATCAGCTCCTGCATCTCCAGACGGGTGAGGGCATCCAGCGCCCCCAGCGGTTCGTCCAGCAGCAGCAGGCGCGGGCGATGGATCAGCGCGCGGGCCAGCGCAACGCGCTGCTTCTGCCCACCCGACAGCGCGGCCGGCCACTCCTGTGCGCGGCTTTCAAGTCCGACGCTGGCCAACGCCTGCAGGGCGGCGTCGCGCCAGGCGCCTTTTAGCCCCAGCCCCACGTTATCAATCACTGTTTTCCACGGCAGCAGGCGCGCATCCTGAAACATCATCCGGGTGTCGTCCTGGATTGCCGCCAGGGGCGTCGCGCCCGCCAGCAGCTCGCCGGCGTTTGGTTTTTCCAGACCTGCCAGCAGGCGCAGCAGGGTACTTTTGCCGCCGCCGCTGCGGCCCACCACCGCCACAAACTGGCCGCTGGGAATATGCAGATCCAGCTCGTTAAGAATGGTGTTGTCGCCATAGCGTTTCGTCACCCCGTTCAGCAGCAGCGGGATACCTGGGTTGAGACGGGCAGTGTTCATGCGTTAGCCTCCTGAAGATGATACGCCGGATTCCAGCGCAGCCAGAGCCGTTCCAGCAGCTGGGCGCAGACGTCGGCCAGTTTGCCAAGGATGGCGTAAAGAATGATCGCCACTACCACCACGTCGGTTTGCAGAAATTCACGCGCGTTCATCGCCAGATAACCGATGCCGGCATTCGCCGAGATAGTTTCGGCGACAATAAGCGTCAGCCACATCAGACCAAGGGCAAAACGCACGCCGACCATAACTGAGGGCAGGGCGCCGGGTAATATCACGTGACGGAACAGGGCGAAGCCGGATAAGCCATAGCTGCGCGCCATCTCAACCAGCCCACGGTCAATATTGCGGATCCCGTGCCAGGTGTTGATATAGATCGGGAACAGGGTGCCCAGCGAGACAAGGAAGATCTTGGCGGTCTCATCGATGCCGAACCACAAGATCACCAGCGGGATCAGCGCCAGATGCGGGACATTGCGCAGCATCTGGATCGAGGTATCCAGCAGACGCTCGCCCCAGCGAGACAGGCCGCTGATCAGGCCGAGTATTAGCCCGATCGAGCCGCCGATGGCGAAGCCGACCAGCGCCCGCCATGAGCTGATGGCCAGATGCTGCCACAGCTCACCGCTGGCCGAGAGGGTCCAGAACGCTTTCAATACCCCCTCCGGCGAGGGCAGCACCCGCGTCGACAGCCAGCCGACGGACGAGGCCAGCTGCCAGACAATGACCGTCCCTACCGGCAGCAGCCAGGGGGCGAGGCGTAACAACAGGGGATGGGTTGATTTTGCCATCACGGTCTCCTCAGCTTTGCGCTACTTTACGCGGAATAAACTCGTTGGCGACCGCTTCCCCCTGCAGACGCAGGTTTTGCGGCTGCGGGATGGACGGCACCGCGACGTCAAGCAGGGGGAACAGCAGCTCTCCGACCCGGTACGCCTCTTCCAGATGCGGATAGCCGGAAAAGATAAAGCTATCGATACCCAGCGCGGCGTATTCATTGATCCTTTCGGCAACGGTGGCGGCATCGCCCACCAGCGCGGTCCCGGCGCCGCCGCGCGCTAAACCCACGCCAGCCCACAGGTTGGGGCTGATTTCCAGCTTATCGCGTCGCCCGTTGTGCAGGGCCGCCATCCTTTGCTGGCCAACGGAGTCGGTTCTGGCGAAAGCCGCCTGGGCGCGGGCGATCGTCTCGTCGTCAAGATGGGAGATAAGGCTGTCCGCCGCCTGCCACGCTTCCTCGTTGGTTTCCCTGACGATCACGTGCAGACGGATGCCAAAACGCACCTGGCGACCATGCCGGGCGGCTTTCTCTCGCACCTGAGCTATTTTCTCTGCCACCTGGGCCGGCGGTTCTCCCCAGGTAAGATAAAGATCGACCTGCTCAGCGGCCAGCTCCTGCGCTACCTCAGACGAGCCGCCGAAATAGAGGGGGGGACGCGGCTGCTGCAGTGGCGGAAACAGCAGTTTGGCGTCGCGAACGCGCTGATGCTTGCCGTTAAAGGTGACGGTTTCTCCCTCCATCAGCTTGCGCCAGATGTGGGTAAATTCAGCCGAGGCCTCATAGCGCTCGGTGTGGTCGAGGAAGACGCCGTCGCCTGCCAGTTCGGCAGGATCGCTGCCGGTGACCAGATTGAACAGCGCCCGGCCGTTTGACAGCCGGTCCAGGGTCGCCGCCTGACGCGCGGCCACCGTCGGCGATACCACGCTTGGCCTGAGGGCGACAAGGAACTTCAGCCGCTGCGTCACCGGGATCATTGAGGCCGCGACCAGCCACGCATCCTCACAAGAGCGTCCGGTCGGGATCAGCACGCCGGTGAAGCCCAGCCGATCCGCCGTCTGCGCGATTTGCTGCAGATAGCCATAATCGACCGGACGGGCACCCTCTTCGGTACCCAGATAACGACCATCACCATGGGTCGGTAAAAACCAGAACATATTCAGACTCATGATTTCGCTCCTTGTGTGGCGGTGGGCTGCCAAATGCGGGCCCGGATATCAACTTTTTGTGGCACCAGCTTGTTCTCGTAGAACAGGTCTGCCGTCTGCTGCTGGCGAGCGGCGGTTTCGGCGCTCACCGGGGTAACCGCGGTGGGGGGACGATGGTCCAGATAGCTGGCGATCACCGCCTCCGGTAAGCCCATCGTTTTCGCCAGCAGCGTAATGCTTTGCGCGCGTTGGCTGTGGGTCAGGGCATCGGCCTGAGTAAAGGTGTCGAGTACGCCTTCAATGAAAGCGCCATTGCGTTCAGCGTAGGGCCGGGAAGCAAGATAGAAGGATCCCGTCTGTTTCAGATCGGTTCCGTCAGTGAGTACCCGGGCGCCGCCCTGCAGCAGCGCGGCGGAGTAGTACGGATCCCAGATGGCCCATGCGTCGACATTGCCCTGCTGGAAGGCGGCGCGCGCATCGGCGGGAGCAAGGTAAACCGGCTGAATATCGCTAAATTTCAGACCTGCGAGCTGTAGGGCGCGCAGCAGCAGATTGTGAGAGCTGGAGCCTTTCTGGAAAGCGACCTTTTTCCCTTTTAACTCAGCAACGTTATGAATCGGGCTGCCCTGCGCCACCAGGATCACCTCCGCCTTGGGCTTGGGCGGCTCCGCGCCGATATAGACCAAATCGGCGCCTGCCGCCTGGGCAAAGATAGGCGGAATATCGCCGGTACTGCCGATATCAATGCTGCCGACGTTCAGCGCCTCCAGCATCTGCGGACCGGCCGGGAACTCAATCCACGAGATATGGGTTTGCGGATAGCGCTGCTCCAGCAGCTGATGGCTCTTCGCCAGCACCATGCTGACGCTGCCTTTCTGGTAGCCGATGCGCAGAGCGTCAGGCGCCGCCGGGGCGGCGTGACCCAGCGTAGAGAATAGCAGCAGTCCGCCCAGAGTCAGGGCGCGGAGAGGATTAAGCATGCTCCACCCCACGCAGAGATGTTAACGACGGCGCACGGCTGCTGGGGCGATGCAGCGCCTGCCAGAAGGTCTCCAGGGCGTCATCAAGGCGCCGCTGCAGATTCGCGGTAAACTGCGGCTTATGCTGGTAATCGGTCACCTGGCTGTCATCAGCGAAGACGCCATGGAGGATCTCCTGGGCCTTGAGGGCATTCAGCACTGGCTTCAGCGCGTAGTCCACCGCCAGCATGTGAGCGATGGTGCCGCCGGTGGCCAGCGGCAGCACAATTTTGCCCTCCAGCGCTCGCTCAGGCAGCAGGTCGAGCAGCGTTTTCAGCGCGCCGGAGAACGAGGCTTTATACACCGGCGTGGCGATGATCAGGCCATCAGCCCCGGCCAGCTGTTCGTTGAGCGTCTGCAGCGCCGGGTTGTCAAAACGAGCGTACAGGAGGTCTTCCGGGGCAAAGTTCTGCAGATGCCAGTGGCAGACTTCGATATCGGCGGCGGTGAGCGTCTCTCTGGCGTATTCCAGCAAAGCGCTGGAACGGGAAGGGTAACGCGGGCTGCCCGCAAGCGTAATGACGCGCATCTCTCTCTCCTTATAACTAAATGTTTGCATTTATCTATAATTGATAACATTTATAGTGAGTGTGACAGAGGGCCATTATTTCCCTAAATGATTTATCCGCGGTTAGATAGCCGAAAAGCGCATAATGGCGCGCGGGGTAGGTAATCGTTTGCGCTGATGGGGGATTTTTTGTCGCAGGTCAATTCCCTTTCCGCAACAGATCGCACATAATACGCCCCCGGTTTGCACACCGGGAATCCAGGAGAGTTCATGTACTACCCCTTCGTTCGTAAAGCCCTTTTTCAGCTCGATCCTGAGCGCGCTCATGAAGTTACCTTTCAACAATTACGCCGTGTCACCGGGACGCCGCTGGAAATGCTGGTTCGCCAGAAGGTACCGGCCAGGCCTGTCACCTGCATGGGGCTAACCTTTAAAAACCCGCTGGGTCTGGCGGCCGGGCTGGATAAAAATGGGGAATGCATTGACGCGCTGGGCGCGATGGGGTTTGGTTCGATTGAGATCGGCACCGTGACGCCGCGTCCGCAGCCGGGCAACGATAAGCCAAGGATCTTCCGTCTGGTTGATGCCGAGGGATTGATCAACCGCATGGGCTTTAATAACCATGGCGTCGATAACCTGGTTGAGAATGTGAAAAAGGCGCATTTTGACGGCGTGCTGGGTATCAATATCGGCAAAAATAAAGATACGCCGGTTGAGCACGGGAAAGATGATTACCTGATTTGTATGGAAAAAGTCTATCCGTACGCCGGGTATATCGCCATTAATATCTCCTCGCCGAATACCCCAGGGCTGCGCACGCTGCAATACGGCGAAGCGCTGGATGATTTACTCTCCGGTATTAAAAATAAGCAGCTCGAGCTGCAGCAGAAGCATCAAAAATATGTCCCGGTCGCCGTAAAGATCGCGCCGGATCTTTTGCCTGAGGAATTGATCCAGGTTGCCGATAGCCTCGTGCGTCATAATATTGATGGCGTGATTGCAACCAATACCACCCTCGATCGTTCCCTGGTTCAGGGAATGAAACATTGCGATGAGACCGGCGGGCTTAGCGGTCGTCCATTACAATTAAAAAGCACTGAAATTATCCGTATGCTCTCCGCTGAGCTGAATGGCCGTTTGCCTATCATCGGCGTGGGCGGCATTGATTCGGTGATTGCCGCGCGGGAAAAGATTGCCGCCGGGGCATCGCTGGTGCAGATCTATTCTGGATTTATTTTTAAAGGTCCGCCGCTGATTAAAGAAATTGTTACCCACATCTAATCTTTTCCTCCTCTGAATCCCACCCAGGGCTTTATTTCCGGCCCTGGTTGTTTTATATTCCCTCACTGTTGCTTATTTAAACATTTTAGACTTTTCTTAATTTTAGAAAATATTCTGCGGTAAGTCGCAACAACTTTGCAGAGGCGTATGAAAGGGGACAGGGGGAAAAATGCGGATTAAACCTGACGATAACTGGCGTTGGTATTACGATGAAGAGCACGACCGCATGATGCTCGATCTGGCCAATGGCATGTTATTTCGCTCGCGCTTCGCCCGGCGCATGCTGACTCCGGATGCCTTTGCCCCTTCGGGATTTTGCGTTGATGACGCCGCGCTCTATTTCTCTTTTGAAGAAAAATGTCGCGATCTCGAGCTATCGAAAGAGCAGCGGGCGGAATTAGTCCTTAACGCGCTCACCGCCATCCGTTTTCTCAAACCGCAGATGCCAAAAAGCTGGCACTTTATCGCCCATACCCATCACTGGCAGCCGAGCGGCGGCGACGCCGCCTGCGTTTGGCTGAGCGATACCGGCGAGCAGGTGAATTTACTGGTGGTGGAGCCGGGCGATAACGCCGCGCTCTGTCTGTTGGCTCAGCCGGGTCTCATCCTTGCCGGCCGCGTCATGCAGCTGGGCGATGTCATTAAAATCATGAATGACAGACTGCAGCCGGCGCAGAGCGCGGTCAGCTACAGTCTGGGGCAGGCGGTTTAAGGCGCCAGGCGTAGCGCTGTTTTCGGTACACAGCTGCAGGCGAGAATAGTGCCATCCCCGGCAACCGCGTTTTTCTTTAACGGACTCACTTCTCCCTCTTCCAGCCGGATGCGGCAGCTGCCGCAGATCCCCGCCCGACACGAATAGGGTACGCGAATGCCCTGTTGTTCCAGTTGCTCCAGCAGCACCTGCTGGTTATTGCCGGTAAACTGTTGACCCTGCCATTCGATGGCAACCGTAGCCTGCTGCTGCGCCTCGGGAGCCGGGGTATCGTCGCTTTCACCTGCCCCGTAGGCTTTCGCCGGGCCGCGGGTAAGGATTTCCACTTCATCTCCCACCCGGATCACCCCGCTGTTGCGGGCAATCAGGTTCTGGCCAAAATCGACATCGCCATTGTCCAGCGCGGTACGAAAACGCTTTAAGGTTTCCAGCGGCTCCCCGGCGGGATGCTTCTGACCGCGCTCCGGGCTGACGGTGGTAAAAATGCAGCGGCTGCACGGCTTAGCGACATCAAACACCACCTCGCCGATGCGGATCACTTTCCAGCTATCTTCATCCCAGGCCGCCGCGCCGGTGACCACAAGGTTAGGGCGAAACTGTTCTATGCTTACGCTGGCCGGGCAGCGCTGTTGCAGATCGCGCAGGGAGGCCTCGTTAGCCAGCAGGTAAGGGTAGCCGTCGGCGAAGGAGAGCGGCACCGCATCATGGCGCTTTACCCGGCGGGTTAGCTGCGGCCCCAGCCAGCGCAGCTGGACATCGCGCTTGAAAAAGCCGCTGAGCCACTGGTTAACGGCGGCGGGCGCGATGAGGGCGGTAAAATGGTTGCCCCAGACTTCGGTCGGCTCGGCCTGCGTGGCGAAATCGCTAAAACGCACCACGGCGCTGCTGCCGTCCGGTGCGGTCAGGTGAAGGCCATCATGCAGCGGCGCCGGAATAAATTTCACCATTTGCGGAAACTGGCGAGCGGTAATAAAGGTCCCGTCGGTTTCGGTGACCATAAACAGGCGATCGAAGGCCAGGCCGCTGATATCAGCAAAGGCGTGGGTCAGGCCTATGCCGCGCATGGATTTAACAGGATGAATAAAAAGTCGCGATAGCGTTACCATACGCTGCCTCCGGGTTCCAAAAATAAGCTTATAACTTTATGACATAGGGCACATATTGGCTATAATGCGCACCAATTTTCTTTAAGTAAAAGTGACGATATGAATTCTCTGTTTGCCAGTACGGCTCGTGGGCTGGAAGAGCTGTTAAAAACTGAACTGGAAGGGCTTGGCGCGACGGACTGCCAGGTAGTCCAGGGCGGGGTCCATTTTCAGGGGGATACGCGCCTGCTGTATCAAAGCCTGATGTGGAGCCGGCTGGCTTCGCGCATCATGCTGCCGCTGGGCGAATGTCGCGTATACAGCGATCTGGATCTGTACCTCGGCGTACAGGCCATTCCGTGGACGGAGATGTTCAACCCTGGCGCCACCTTCGCGGTGCATTTTAGCGGCCTCAATGACGAGATCCGTAACAGCCAGTACGGCGCGCTGAAGGTTAAAGACGCCATTGTCGACAGCTTCACCCGTAAGAATCTACCGCGCCCGAACGTCGATCGTGAGTCGCCCGATCTGCGGATCAACGTCTGGCTGAACAAAGAGACGGCGCACATCTCGCTGGATCTGAGCGGCGAAGGCCTGCACCTGCGCGGCTATCGCGATGGTACCGGAATGGCGCCGATCAAAGAAAATCTCGCGGCGGCGATCGTCATGCGCTCTGGCTGGGTACCGGGTACGCCGCTGCTCGATCCGATGTGCGGCTCCGGTACCCTGCTGATTGAAGCGGCGATGCTGGCGACCGACCGCGCGCCGGGCCTGCACCGCGGCCACTGGGGCTTTGGCGGCTGGGCGCAGCACGATGACGCCATCTGGAAAGAGGTGAAGGCGGAAGCGCAAACCCGCGCTCGTCAGGGATTGGCAGCGTATGAGTCACGCTTCTACGGCTCAGACGTCGACGCGCGCGCGATCGAGCCCGCGCGCCCCCCCCCCCCCCCCCCCCGC
>NZ_GL882861.1:28984-39275 GCF_000195655.1 Klebsiella sp. MS 92-3 | reverse complement strand
GCCGCGGGCGCCGCAACGCCCGCCGCGCCGGCATTGGCGAGCTGATCGATTTTGACGTGAAAGACGTCGCCCAACTGAACAACCCGCTACCGAAAGGCCCGTACGGGACGGTGATCAGTAACCCGCCGTACGGCGAACGTCTGGAAAGCGAGCCAGCGCTGATCGCTCTGCACAGCCTGCTTGGCCGGATAATGAAAAGTCAGTTCGGCGGCTGGAACCTGTCGGTATTCAGCGCTTCGCCGGAGCTGCTGAGTTGCCTGCAGCTGCGTGCCGACAAGCAGTTTAAAGCCAAGAACGGCCCGCTGGACTGCGTGCAGAAGAATTATCACCTGGCGGAGAGCGAAGGCGGCAAGCCGGCGATGTTGGCGGAGGATTTTGCTAACCGTCTGCGTAAGAACCTGAAGAAGTTTGAAAAATGGGCCCGCCAGGAAGGAATTGAATGCTATCGCCTGTACGATGCTGATCTACCGGAATACAACGTGGCCATTGACCGCTATGCCGACTGGGTGGTGGTCCAGGAGTATGCCCCGCCGAAAACCGTCGACGCGCATAAGGCGCGCCAGCGTCTGTTCGACATCATCGCTGCGACTATCGCCGTACTGGACATGGCGCCTAACAAGCTGGTGCTGAAAACCCGTGAACGGCAGAAGGGGAAAAACCAGTATCAGAAGATGGCGGAGAAGGGCGACTTTATTGAGGTGCAGGAGTATAACGCGCGCCTGTGGGTCAACCTCACCGACTACCTGGATACCGGTCTGTTCCTCGACCACCGTATCGCCCGTCGCATGCTCGGCCAGATGAGTAAAGGTAAGGACTTCCTGAACCTGTTCTCCTATACCGGCAGCGCCAGCGTCCACGCAGGCCTCGGCGGTGCGCGATCCACCACCACGGTGGATATGTCACGCACCTACCTGGAGTGGGCGGAACGCAACCTGCGTCTCAATGGCCTGACCGGCCGCGCGCATCGCCTGATGCAGGCGGACGTGCTGGGTTGGCTGCGGGAGAGCACCGAGCAGTTCGATCTGATCTTTATCGATCCGCCGACCTTTTCCAACTCCAAACGAATGGAAGATGCGTTTGACGTCCAGCGCGATCACATTCGCCTGATGACCGATCTAAAACGTCTGCTGCGTAAAGGCGGCACCATTATGTTCTCGAATAACAAACGCGGTTTCCGTATGGATCATGACGGGCTGGCGGCGCTTGGCCTGAAGGCGCAAGAGATTTCGCAAAAAACGCTGTCGCAGGATTTTGCCCGCAACCGTCAGATCCACAACTGCTGGCTGATTACCGCAGCCTGAAAGGAATAAATAATGTCACTGATTAGTATGCACGGCGCCTGGCTTTCCTTCAGCGATGCGCCGCTGCTGGATAATGCCGAGCTGCATATTGAAGATAACGAACGCGTCTGCCTCGTCGGACGCAACGGCGCCGGTAAATCTACCCTGATGAAGATCCTCAACCGCGAGCAGGGGCTGGATGACGGACGCATCATTTATGAACAGGACCTGATCGTGGCGCGTCTGCAGCAGGATCCGCCGCGGAACGTTGCTGGTACGGTATACGATTTTGTCGCCGAAGGGATCGCCGAGCAGGCGGCTTATCTGAAAGCCTACCATGACGTGTCGCATCAGGTGATGACCGATCCGAGCGACAAAAATTTAAATGAACTGGCGCGCCTGCAGGAGCAGCTCGATAACCTGGGACTATGGCAGCTGGACAGCCGCATTAACGAAGTGATTGAGCAGCTGGGCCTTGACGCCAATGCGCAGCTGGCGTCGCTGTCCGGCGGCTGGCTACGTAAAGCGGCGCTGGGCCGCGCCCTGGTCAGTGGGCCGCGCGTGCTGCTGCTGGATGAGCCCACTAACCACCTCGATATCGAAACCATCGACTGGCTGGAAGGTTTCCTGAAAACCTTTAAAGGCACGATTATCTTTATTTCGCATGACCGTTCCTTTATCCGCAATATGGCGACGCGCATTGTCGACCTCGATCGTGGCAAGCTGGTGACCTATCCGGGAAATTACGATCAGTATCTCCTCGATAAAGAAGAAGCCCTGCGGGTCGAAGAACTGCAGAATGCGGAATTTGACCGCAAGCTGGCCCAGGAAGAGGTGTGGATCCGTCAGGGTATCAAAGCGCGCCGGACCCGTAACGAAGGCCGAGTCCGCGCGCTGAAGGCGATGCGCCGCGAGCGCGGTGAGCGTCGGGAAGTGATGGGCAGCGCGAAGATGCAGGTTGAGGAGGCTTCCCGTTCCGGCAAAATCGTCTTTGAGATGGAAAACGTCAACTATCAGGTTGACGGCAAAGTGCTGGTGAAGGATTTCTCCGCACAGATCCAGCGCGGCGACAAGATCGCCCTGATCGGCCCCAACGGCTGCGGGAAAACCACGTTGCTGAAGCTGATGCTCGGCCAGCTGCAGGCCGACAGCGGGCGGATCCATGTTGGCACCAAGCTGGAGGTCGCCTATTTCGACCAGCACCGCGCGGAGTTGGATCCGGATAAAACGGTGATGGACAACCTGGCGGAAGGCAAACAGGAGGTAATGGTTAACGGTAAACCACGCCATGTGCTGGGTTATCTACAGGACTTCCTGTTCCATCCAAAACGAGCGATGACCCCGGTACGTGCGCTTTCCGGAGGGGAACGTAACCGCCTGCTGCTGGCCCGGCTGTTCCTGAAACCCAGCAATCTGCTGATCCTTGATGAACCGACTAACGACCTCGATGTTGAAACGCTGGAGCTGCTGGAAGAGCTGATCGATGGCTATCAGGGGACCGTGATGCTGGTGAGCCACGATCGTCAGTTTGTCGACAATACCGTGACCGAGTGCTGGATCTTCGAAGGCGGCGGTCGTATTGGCCAGTACGTCGGCGGCTATCACGACGCCCGCGGTCAGCAGGCCCAGTCTTTGGCGCAAAAGCAGACGGTCGTTAAAAAAACGACGGAAGTCGCTCAGCCAAAAGCAGAAACTGTCAAACGCGGCGGGAACAAACTAAGCTATAACCTGCAGCGCGAGCTGGAACAACTGCCGCAGAAGCTGGAGGCTCTCGAGGCCGAACTGCAGACGCTGCAGGATCAGGTTGCCGATCCCGATTTCTTCGGGCAACCGCACGATCGCACGCAGCAGGTGCTGGCGCAGCTGGCCGAAGCGGAGCAGGCGCTGGAAGCGGCCTTTGAACGCTGGGAATATCTCGAAGGATTAAAGAACGGCGCCTGAGCCGAGGAGTTGTCATGTGCGATCATCATCATGCTGCGCGACATATTCTATGTCCCCAATGTGATTTGCTGGTGGCTTTGCCGCAGCTTGAGCATCGCCAGAAAGCCGCCTGCCCGCGCTGCGGTACAACGTTAACCACCACCCGGGGGGGGGCCCCCCCCCCCCCCCCCCCCGGCGTTATCAATGCGCCAGCGCGGCGATCTCGTCGGCGGTCAGGCCGGTGATTTTCACCACCGTCTCGCGGGCAATGCCGTCGGCCAGCATCCTCTGGGCAATGCGCAGCGCCTCGGCATGCTGTCCTTCTTGTCTGCCTTCAAGCCGGCCTTCCCGTTTGCCTTTTCTGCGGCCCACTTCCTGTAATCTTTCAGCAATAGTCATCAATCTCTCCCTGTGCTGAGGAACCCGTTGCGCCACTTCGTGGATAAACCGGCCAAAGCGGCGCGCGTTGCCAGTCTGCAGCAGATAATTAAACAGCGTTTTTAGCTGTCTGTCATTAGCGTCCCCGCTAAGTAAAATCGTCGTCAGTTGCTCAACAATGCCCATTAAATCGCGCTGGCGAATATGCTTCTGTATCAGCTCGAGTAATGCCACGCGCCGGTGGCGAACGATCTCATCGTCGGGGATCACCGTGACATCCACCAGCGGAAAGGGCGAGATATAAAGCTCACTCGCCAGCTGTGGATCGGCAAAACAGTCCAGCCAGTTGAGTGACCACGGGTATGGCGTGGTCGCTCCGTGATAGAAGAGCATCGGCACCACCAGCGGCAGTTTTGTATGACCGCCATCAAGATGGCGCTGCATCGCGGCGATGGCGTAGCGCATCAGGCGGAAGGCCATCTGCGCATCCGGCGAGCTCTGATGTTCGATAACCACATAAATGTAGCCCTCGCCAGACGCGGTTTTGAGTGACCACAGCACATCGGAGTACCAGGCCCGCAGGCTCTCCTCGATAAAGCTTGCCGATTCCAGCTGTAAGGTATCGAGGTCGCAGCGCTGACGCAGCGCAGGCGGTAGATGGATCGCCAGAAAATCGCGCGCGGTGTCGGCCTGAGTGAGGAACTGTTTAAACACCGCATCATGCGGCGTCGAGGTGGTGCCCTTTGCCATCGGCTCATCCCTGCCTGCTTATCCTGCAGGGACTCTACATCCCATGAATGTCTCTGGCACCCCGGAAACCGGGATTTTACATTCCGCTACGAAAACATATTTCCCCGGACTGCAAGCGTGACATCCTTTTTCGACGCGGTACGCAAATCCAGGCGGGCGACAGCCTCGGCGCAGCATGCTATAAACGGCTTATCCCCGCAGCAAAGGCCAAAGCAGTGAACCATACCCGAGATATTCCCCAAACCTTCTGGCGAGACGATCGTCTGCCGTGGCTGGAGCTGCGCAGCACCTGGCGCAGCCGCCAGGCCTATAAGCGCCACAGCCACCCCCAGCTCTCGGTGGGGGCGATTATCGAGGGGGAAACGCGCTGCCTGTGCGCTGGCCAGGAGTACCTGCTACAGCCCGGGGATCTGATCGTGATCCCGCCGCACGCGCCGCATAGCTGTAATCCGCTGCATGACAGGCCGCGCAGCTATCACATGCTTTACCTGGACGCGACATGGTGCCGCGCGCAGCGCCCGGATATTCCCCCTGGCGCCAGTATCACCTCGCCGCAGCCGCTGCTGCGCGACAGCCCTCTCTTTGCCAGTTTCCAGCAGGTTGTCGCCCTGATGAACCGCGGGAGCCTTGAACAACTGCCCGCCCGGCTGGCGCAACTCCTGCACGCGCTGCCGCTGTGCGCCGCCGCGCCGCAGGCGCCACATCACGCCAGCGCCCTGCTGTTTCAGCGCCTGGCGATGGATCTGCCGGCGTCGCCGTCGCTGGATAAGCTGGCCCACGACAGCGCGCTTCGTAAAGAGACCGTTATCCGCGCCGTGAAACAAGATACCGGCCTGACGCCTGCCAGTTTGATCAACATGGCGCGCATCGAATATGCGAAAACGCGCTTACGCGCCGGGGATCCTATCGCCGACGTTGGCTATCAGGCTGGCTTTGCCGATCAGAGCCATTTCCATAAAACCTTTGTCAGCTATACCGCCGCCACGCCGCGGCAGTATGCGCAAAGCAGATCAATATCTGACAATAAGTAATACGCCACCTGGCGTAGGGTGGCCTCTGCACCATTATCGAGGCCACTATGCATACCTTATCGACGCTCTTTCCCGCCGCCTTCCCGGCGTTAGCCCTGTCCCACTTTGTCGCTCTGCTCAGTCCGGGCCCTGATTTTTTTCTGCTGGTCGGCTACGCCGTGCGCTACCGGATCCGCGGCAGCATCGGATTGTGTCTCGGCATCGCCGCAGGCAATGCGCTGTATATTGTGCTCGCCATCGTCGGCTGGGGGCTTCTGCGCCAGGCGCCGCTGCTTTTTTTGCTCATCGAACTGCTGGGGGCGGGCTATTTATTGTGGATTGGCAGCCTGCTGATACGCAGCCGTCCCGCGACGCTGGCGATGGAGAGCGTTCGCGCAGCGCGTCCGGGGTTCGGCAGGCAGCTGCTGCTGGGGCTGGGGTCATCGCTGCTCAACCCCAAAAACGCCCTGTTTTATCTGGCGCTGATGACTTCCCTGCTCGGGCCGGCTGTGACCCTGCTTCAGCAAACGGTGAGCGGGCTGTGGATGGTCAGCGTGGTGTTCTTCTGGGATTTACTGCTGGTGAGCGCGATTGCGCTGCCGCAGATACAGCGCCGCTTGGGCGCCATCGTCTGGCGAGTCGAGCGGGCGGCGGGGGCGATCCTGATGCTCTTCGGCCTGGGGATTATCTGGCGATTTTTGCACGACCTCGCCGTCAGGCTATATGCTTAAGCATATGGAAAAACTCGCTGAACTGAAACGCGCCAAACTGCTGGCGCTGTCGCTGCTGCTGATTGCAGCCGCCATTTTTATCACTACCCTCGCGCTACCACCGTCGCCCTGGGTCGGTGCGCTAAAAGCTATTTCCGAAGCGGCGATGGTCGGGGCGCTGGCCGACTGGTTTGCGGTCGTGGCTCTGTTTCGCCGTATTCCGCTGCCCTTTGTCGCCCGCCATACGGCGATTATTCCGCGCAATAAAGACCGCATCGCCGACAACCTCGGCCGCTTTGTCGAGGAAAAGTTCCTTGATACCCCGTCGCTGGTCGCGCTGATCCGCCGCTATCAGCCAGCCCTGATGCTCGGCAACTGGTTCAGCCAGCCGGAGAACGCCCGGCGGGTCGGCCAGCACCTGCTGCAGGTGATGAGCGGTTTTCTCGAACTGACCGATGACGCGCGCATTCAACGTCTGCTGCGACGCGCGGTGCATAAGGCTATCGATAAGGTCGACCTGACGCAGACCAGCGCCATGATGCTGGAGGGACTGACCCGCGACAATCGCCATCAAAAGCTGCTCGATTCGCTGATAAACCAACTGATCGCCCTGCTGCAGCGCGACAGCTCCCGCGCCTTTATCGCCCGCGGCATCGTACACTGGCTGGAGACCGAACACCCGCTGAAGGCCAAACTCCTACCCACCGAGTGGCTCGGCGAGCACAGCGCTGAGATGGTCACCGACGCGGTGAATACCCTGCTGGACGAGGTGACTCACGACCGTACGCATCAGATCCGTCAGACTTTTGACCGCGCCGTGCAAAAGCTTATCGATAACCTGAAATCCGACCCGGATATGGCGCAGAAGGCCGATAACATCAAAGCCTGGCTAAAAAATGATGAGACCTTTAACCACTATCTTGGCGAAGTATGGGGCGACCTGCGCGGCTGGGTAAAAAACGATATCAGCAGCGACGACTCACGTATTAAGCAGCGTATCGCCGAGGCGGGGCAGTGGTTCGGTGAAACCTTACTCCGCGACGACGCGCTGCGCGAATCGCTTAACGAACACCTGGAGCAGGCGGCGCACCGGGTGGCGCCGGAGTTCGCCACCTTCCTCACCCGCCATATCAGCGACACAGTGAAGAGCTGGGACGCCCGCGATATGTCGCGGCAGATCGAGCTCAATATCGGTAAAGATCTGCAGTTCATCCGCATCAACGGTACCCTGGTGGGGGGAACCATCGGCCTGTTGTTGTGGCTGCTCTCGCAGATCCCCTCGCTGCTGCATCTGCATATTGGTTAGCAATGATACTATCCGAACAATAGCGCTGATAAATATTCCACAGGGAGGGCGAGATGATGCACAGGATTTCCCACTGGCTGAGCCGACACGCCGCCGCGCTGTTCTTCCCGGCGGCGTTAATTCTGTATGATTTTTCCGCTTATCTCACTACCGATCTGATCCAGCCGGGGATCCTGCACGTGGTGCGGGATTTCAATGCTGATGTGGCGCTGGCTCCGGCCTCGGTGAGCCTGTATATGGCCGGCGGCATGGCGCTACAGTGGCTGCTGGGGCCGCTCTCTGACCGGATAGGACGGCGTCCGGTGCTGCTCACCGGCGCGCTGATTTTCACCCTCGCATGCCTGGCGACCCTGTTCACCACCTCCATGACGCAGTTCCTGATTGCCCGCTTCGTGCAGGGCACCAGCATCTGCTTTATCGCCACCGTCGGCTACGTCACCGTACAGGAGGCCTTTGAGGAAAAAAGATCGATCAGACTGATGGCGGTGATCACCTCCGTCGTGCTGGTGGCGCCGATCGTCGGCCCGCTCTCCGGCGCGGCGCTGATGCATTTCATTCACTGGAAAGCGCTGTTCGGCATTATCGCCGCCATGGGATTGGTGGCCTGGCTCGGCCTGCTGTTGACCATGCCGGAGACGGTGCGCCGCGGCGATGTGCCGTTCAGCCCCCTGGGCGTGCTGCGCGATTTTCGCAACGTCTTTCGCAACCGCATCTTTTTACTCGGCGCCGCCACGCTGTCGCTGAGCTATATTCCGCTGATGAGCTGGGTGGCGGTATCGCCAGTGATTTTAATGGACGCCGGCGGACTGACCACCAGCGAGTTCGCCTGGAGCCAGGTGCCGGTCTTCAGCGCCGTTATCATCGCCAACCTGTCGGTGGCGCGCTGGGTAAAAGACCCTACCCGCCCGCGCTTTGTCCTCAGCGCGGTGCCGGTACAGATGCTCGGCCTGGCCATCCTGATCGTTGGCAATCTGGTATGGCCCCACGTCTGGCTGTGGTCGGTGCTCGGCACCTGCTTCTACGCCTTCGGCATCGGGCTGATTTTCCCGACGCTGTTTCGCTTTACCCTCTTTTCCAACGACCTGCCGAAAGGCACGGTCTCCGCCTCGCTGAATATCGTGATCCTCAGCGTCAGCGCGTTATCAATTGAAGGCGCGCGCTGGCTGTGGTTCCATGGCGGCAGACTCCCCTTCCACCTGTTGGCGGTGGCCGCCGGGATTGTCGCCGCCTGCTGCCTGGCCGGACTGTTACGCTACCAGCGCGGACAAGCGGTGATCGAAGCCCGGCAGTCGTGAGCCCTTTTACGGAGAAAGCCCCATCATGAATGACATTGAACTCAGCCAGGCGCAGCGCGACCTGCTGCGCGACAGGCTCAGCAAGTACTGCGCAGAGACCTTCGACCTCGAACTGGAGCAGTTTGACGCCGAATTTTTCGTCGACTTTATCGCCAAAGAGCTGGGGCCGCTGTTTTACAACGCCGGTATCGAAGAGGCCATCCGCACCCATCAGGCATGGAGCGAGCGTATCCAGGAAGAGATGGATTTGAAAAAGGTCTATTAACACCGCGTACAGACGCAGGAGATCAATAAAACCCTGCATACACCATGGCTATAATGGCGACTCTTTCAGCATCTCCCGTGTACGGGGAAGGAAAACCATGTCGCTTATCACCGATCTACCCGCCATTTTTGACCAGTTCTCAGAAGCTCGCCAGAAGGGCTTTCTCACCGTCATGGATCTTAAAGAGCAGAACGTACCGCTGGTGGGCACTTACTGCACCTTTATGCCCCAGGAGATCGCCATGGCGGCGGGCGCCGTTGTCGTCTCGCTGTGCTCAACCTCCGATGAAACCATCGAGGAAGCGGAAAAAGATCTCCCGCGCAACCTCTGCCCGCTTATCAAAAGCAGCTACGGCTTCGGCAAAACCGATAAATGTCCCTACTTCTATTTCTCTGACCTGGTGGTTGGGGAAACCACCTGCGACGGCAAAAAGAAAATGTATGAGTACATGGCCGAGTTCAAGGCGGTCCACGTCATGCAGTTGCCGAACAGCGCCAGCGATGCCGCCTCGCGCGCACTGTGGAAAACGGAGATCCTGCGCCTGCAGCAGGTGATTGAGGCCCGGTTTGGCACGCCGATTAGCGAGGCGGCGCTGCGCGAAGCCATCGTGTTGAAAAATCGCGAGCGCCGGGCGCTGGCCCACTTTTATCGTCTCGGGCAGCTCAATCCGCCGGCGCTCAGCGGCGGCGACATCCTGAAAGTGGTGTACGGCGCCACTTTTCGTTTCGACAAAACCGCCCTGATTGATGAACTGCATGCCATGGCGGAGCGCATCCATCAGGAGTGGCAGCAGGGTAAACGGCTGGAACCTCGTCCGCGGATCCTGATCACCGGCTGCCCGATCGGCGGCGCGGCGGAAAAAGTGGTCCGCGCCATCGAGGAAAACGGCGGCTGGGTGGTCGGCTATGAGAACTGCACCGGCGCGAAAGCGACCGAGCGCTGCGTGGCGGAAGAGGGCGACGTCTACGACGCCTTAACCGATAAATATCTCGCCATCGGCTGCTCCTGTATCTCCCCCAACGACCAGCGTCTGCAGCTGCTGAGCCAGATGGTGGAGGAGTATCAGGCCGACGGGGTGATCGACGTCATTTTGCAGGCCTGCCATACCTATGCCGTGGAATCGCTGGCGATTAAACGCCATCTGCGCCAACAGCACGATCTTCCTTACATGGCGATTGAAACCGACTATTCGACAGCGGACCTCGGCCAGCTCAGCACCCGCGTCGCCGCCTTTATCGAAATGCTGTAAGGAGCTGGCGTGAACTATACGGTTGGCATTGATTCCGGCTCCACCGCCACAAAAGGCATCCTACTGGCGGACGGCGGCATCGTGCGCCGCCTCCTCTTCCCCCCCCCCCCTCCCCCCCCCCCCCCCCC
>NZ_GL882861.1:22876-28974 GCF_000195655.1 Klebsiella sp. MS 92-3 | reverse complement strand
CCACAAAAGGCATCCTACTGGCGGACGGCGTCATCGTGCGCCGCTTCCTCTGCCCCACCCCCTTTCGCCCCGCCGACGCCATCCACGAGGCCTGGGAGACACTGCGCGCTGGCCTCACGGAGACGCCTTTTTTAACCCTCACCGGCTATGGCCGCCAGCTGGTGGATTTTGCCGATAAGCAGGTGACGGAGATCTCTTGTCACGGCCTCGGCGCCCGCCTGCTGGCGCCGGACACCCGCACGGTGATTGATATCGGCGGCCAGGACAGCAAAGTTATCCAGCTGGACGCCGGGGGCAACCTCAGCGACTTCCTGATGAATGACAAATGCGCCGCCGGCACCGGCCGCTTTCTGGAAGTCATTTCACGCACCCTCGGCGCCAGCGTCGAACAACTGGACGCCATTACCGACGGCGTGGAACCGCACGCCATTACCAGTATGTGCACGGTGTTTGCCGAATCGGAGGTCATTAGCCTGCGGTCGGCCGGTGTCGCGCCGGAGGCGATTCTGGCCGGGGTGATTAACGCCATGGCCCGGCGCAGCGCGAACTTTATTGGCCGCTTATCGGCGCAGGGGCCGCTGCTGTTTACCGGCGGCGTCAGCCACTGCGCCGCCTTTTCCCGGATGCTGGAAAGCCATGTCGGCATGGCGGTGACAACCCATCCCGACGCCCAGTTTGCCGGGGCGATCGGCGCGGCGCTGATCGGCCAGCGCCAGCGGAGGCGCGGATGACAACGTTTCTGTTTTTATTTCACTCCACGGTGGGGGTGGTGCGGATGCGCAAAGCCCTGCAGGCGGCGGGAGTGGCCTTCGAGGTCAAAGATATACCCCGCCAGCTGCGCAGCGGCTGCGGGCTGTGCATCCTGCTGGAGGGGACGGAAGCCGATGCGCGAGGCTGGATCGTCCCGGAACAGACGGCGGCGCTGTATCAGCAGAACGGGGAAGCATGGCGCTGTCTCGCCACCTTCCCACCTGCAGGTTAATCGCTCACCACAAAACGCGTCGCCGCGAAACAGTTCAGCAGGCGGTGCATGAGAAAAACCAGGGTCAGCGTCACCACCAGCGAGACCGTCACCGAGGTGATGCGGTACAGATCGCTGAACACCAGATCCTGATACGGATGCAGATTCTGGCCGAACATAATGCCGATGGTAGTGATGCTGGCGAAGCCCACCCCGGCGCCCACTTTCTCCATCACGTGTAGGCGGGCGCTGAAGGCCAGCCCGAGGCCAATCAGCGGCATCATCAGGATCATGTGGTTGCTGAAATCATAGATAATCAGCTGCACCACCAGTATATAGAGACAGGCCAGCACCACCCCGACGACGCGCCAGATCGAGCTGATCACCGCCCCGCGATAGTGCATCGGGAACAGGATCAGGATCCCGGCCATCAGCGCCGACAGCGAGTCGCTGAGATCGCAGATCTGAAACACCACAAAGATGATCGTCGCTACCGTACCGGAGAGCAGCGACTCATGACGGATGCGGGCGGCGTCTTTCTCAATCCGCGGCGGCGGCTTGCGCGGTTCGACGTCCGGGATCAGGTAATGCAGCAGCGCGCTCAGCGCCACGGCCATCACGCAGGCTTCCATATTGGAGAACATCAGGGTGTGCCAGTTGCTGGTGGGATAGCTCATAAAGTTGAGCATCGTGCTCTGGCACACCACCCCCATCGATCCCAACAGGAACAGCGGTCCCTGGCTCATAAAGCGGAAACGCATCACGTACAGGGCAAACACCACCAGGGTCATGATCACCGGCCACTGCGACAAATAGCCGACAATTAGCACCATTTCGACACAGTTTACCGCCGCGCTAAATATAAACTGGCGGGCGACGTGCAGGTTGAACATCGGTACCAGCGACATCAGCATCAGCGGATAAACGACGAAAAATACGCCGTACTGTACGTCGTAGAAGGTGGAGATGCTGAGCGCAATGGTCCCGGCCACGGCGATACGCACCGTCTGGCGAAAATCATTCGCCGTGTAGACGATATTGCCGTGCGGGGTAAAGACATGCGCCAGGGTATTAATAGACATAGTGCAACCAGCTCACCAGGTGGATCTGCAGGCCGGCGAAGGTGCGGGCAAAAGGTCCCTCGCTATTGTACAGCTGCACCGTAGCGCGGGCGCCGGTCGGCAGCGGTTTGTCCAGCGGCTGATCCAGCGCGACGTGAATGCGCATCCGCTGGGCGTCGCGCACCCAGCGGGTGGACTGCTCCGGCTGCGACAGCTGGCCGTTCACCGCCTCCTGTCCCGCCAGAATCCCGGCGTCGCTGCTGGTCACATGCGCCGGGAAGACTTGACCCGGCAGGGCGTCAAAGACCACCGCCGCATCGGTATTCACCGCGGTGTGGCGCAGGCTTTTTTCGCGGAAGTCGGCGACGATGTCAGTGTTGTTGTTAACCAATGCCAGCACAGCCGTCGCCGCGGTGGCGTAGATCCCCGGGTTCAGCTGCAGGTTGCTGACCATGCCGTCAGTTTCCGCACGCACTTTGGTCCAGGCCAGGTTCAGCTGCGCCTCCTCCAGCGCATTACGGTATTTTTGCAGGGTGACGTTGCGCTTATCGTCGCGCTCGCCGCGCTGGATCAGCAGGTTCTGGATCTGCGCGTTCAGCGCCGAGACCGACTGCTCGCTGGTCTGCCAGGTGGTCCGCACCTTATCGAGGTCGGACTGCGAGACGTTCTGCATCGTACTCAAGCGCTGGTAGCGATCGAGGGTGACCTTATCGTTACGCGCGGTGTACTGCGCGGTGCGCAGGTTGGCGCGGGCGGCGGCGATTTGCGCGTCCAGCTGCTGGTTGCTCAGTTTCGCCTGCTCGAGGGCGATCTGCGCCGCTTCAACTTTATTAATGAATGGCGTTGGGTCGAGCTCATACAGCAGGTCGCCCTTTTTCACCTGGCTGTTGTTGTGCACGTAGACGTGCGAGACATAGCCGGAGACCCGCGACGAAACCGGGGTCACCACGCGCATGACGGTGGAGTCCGGCGTCAGCGGGATCCAGATATCGGCAACGATAAACCAGGCGAATATTCCCAGAAAAGCGGCAATACTCACCCGTACCCAGCGGGCAAATTTTTGTTCAGGCGTCATCATAGTGTGTTAGATCTTGTTATCTTCTTCGCGGATATTCCGCAAACGGCAGGCGATTTGATTTAACGTGGCGCTGAAGGTGGCGAGATCGGCCTCCGGGATGGTCTGGGTTACGCGCTCCTGATAGGTCTCGATCACGCAGCTCAGTTTTTCCAGAATAGCCCGCCCCTCGGCGGTCAGCGTCAGCAGGCGAATGCGTTTGTCATATGGCGATGTGGAACGCACCAGATAGCCCTGCTTTTCCAGTAATGAGAGGGTGCGCATTAGCGGCGGCAGTTCAATGCCCTGCACCTCCGCCAGTTCGCTGACCGAGACGTTGTCTCCCAGCTGATGCAGTTGCATCAGCACCGTCCAGCTGGACTGGGTGAGTCCGGTATCGGTGATAGCGGAGTCAATAATGGCGCGCCACTGGCGCACCACCATAGCCATCCGCATCCCCAGCGGGCGGCGGGCAAACAGTTCGTCTTCAGTCACGGGTCTTCCTCTCATTATTGAGAAGAAAATAATACTTATCATGGTAAGTATCAAGAAACGGAAGCTCGTGCCGCATCAATTGATAAATTTCGTGAATGTATCCCGGCGGCACTTTGCGCTCACCGGGATAATGAAGAAGGTTTGCCTGTAAAAAACCGCACGTTTTAATTGATCTGGTCCCGACGCAGGCCGATATCTTTCAGCTGTTCGTCGCTCATTTGCTGCAAAACTCTGCGCGTTTGCTCCTGAAGCCACCATTTTTTGATAAACCGCACCAGCAATACGAAACCGATAAATGGCTGTCTTGCCCTGTTCTCGTGAAATTCCATCCTCTACCTCCTCACCATGCCAGAGGCTTTATCTTCACGGATTTGGGGGTACGGAATACAGATTCACAAAACGCTTTTCTTTAACATACAGATTAGCTAAAACGTACACCAGAGCCCAATTTTTACGCCCATCTGTACTGGTTATTCCATCTGTATGGCGGCAATTAAGGATACAGCATGACCCGCTACCAACATCTCGCTACGCTGCTGGCCGAACGCATCGAACAGGGCCTGTATCGCCATGGCGAAAAGCTGCCGTCGGTGCGCAGCCTGAGCCAGGAGCACGGCGTCAGCATCAGCACCGTCCAGCAGGCCTATCAGCTGCTTGAGCAGCAGCAGATGATTGTGCCGCAGCCGCGATCGGGCTATTTCGTCGCCCCGCGCAAAGCCCAGCCGCCGGTGCCGCCGATGTCGCGTCCGGTCCAGCGCCCGGTGGAGATAACCCAGTGGGATCAGGTGCTGACCATGCTTGACGCCCGCTACGATAAATCGATCATCCCCTTCGGCGGCGGCTCGCCGGACGTGACGCAGCCAAGCCTGAAGCCCATCTGGCGTGAACTGAGCCGGGCTATCCAGCACAACCTCACTGAGGTGTTGAACTATGACGAACTGGCCGGGCGTCGCGAGCTACGGGAGCAGATCGCCCGCCTGATGCTCGACGGCGGATCGGTGGTAACTGCCGACGATCTGGTGCTCACCAGCGGCTGCCACAGCGCGCTGTCGCTGGCCCTGCTGTCGGTGTGCCAGCCAGGGGACATCATCGCCGTGGAATCCCCCTGCTACTACGGCACCATGCAGATGCTGCGCGGGCTGGGATTAAAGACGATTGAGATCCCCACCGATCCGGAAACCGGGATCAGCATCGAGGCCCTGGAGCTGGCGCTGGATCAGTGGCCGATCAAAGGGGTGATCCTCGTGCCAAACTGCAATAACCCGCTGGGCTTTATCATGCCGGACGCCCGCAAGCGCGCGGTGCTGAACCTTGCCCAACGCTACGATATCGTTATTTTCGAGGATGATATTTACGGCGAGCTGGCCACCGAATACCCGCGCCCGCGCACGATCCACTCCTGGGATATCGACGGCCGGGTGATGCTCTGCAGCTCCTTTACCAAAACCATCGCCCCCGGGCTGCGTATCGGCTGGATCGCCCCCGGGCGCTACTACGACAAGCTGCTACAGATGAAGTACGCCGCCAGCGGGACCAACGTCCCTTCCACTCAGCTGGCGGCCTGTAATTTTATTCGCGAAGGCCACTACCACCGCCACGTGCGGCGGATGCGGCAGATCTATCAGCGCAATATCGAGATCTACACCTGCTGGCTGCGGGAATTTTTCCCCTGCGGGATCTGCGTCACCCGGCCGAAGGGCGGTTTTATGCTGTGGGTTGAGCTCCCGGAGCAGGTAGATATGGTCTGCGTCGCCAAGCAGCTGTGCCGGCTGAAGATCCAGGTCGCGCCGGGCTCGCTGTTTTCGGCAGCGGGCAAGTATCGCAACTGCGTCAGGATCAACTGCGCCCTGCCGCCGACCGAGAAACATAAAGCGGTGATGGTGAAGCTGGGAGAAGCGGTGAAGGTGGCGATGGAGTGAATTTAACCTGTTCTCCCCGGTGGCGCTGCGCTTACCGGGGCTACGGGTGATCTAGCGTCTGCGAAGCAGCTTCACTGATCAAAAAACACCATCCCCTTATACGGCTGTTCGCGGCAGGCGGCCAGCCGCTGGGCAAGACTGCCGACGTGCAGCTCCAGCTTGTGGCCGTCGGGGTCGAGAAAGTAGTGCGAGGCACCTTCGCTACGGTTCAGCTTCCACATCGCCACGCCGGCAGCCTCAAGGCGGACGGCGAAGCTAGCAAAATCGGCTTCGCTAATACTAAACGCATAATGGGTGTAGTCGCTCTCGTCCGGCGGAGTAACGCGCCGCTGCGGATCCAGCGACAGGCACAGCCACAAATCGCCGCAGGAGAGATAAGCCCCGCTGTCCCAGCGGGCATGCAGCGTCATGCCCAGCAGCTGCTGATAAAACGCCACGCTCGGCGCCAGCTGGCTGACTGCCAGGGTCAGGTGATTCAGTCCACTCAGCATGTCTGTTCCTCCAGTGAATTCACAATGAACTGACGCAGCCATTGATGCGCCGGGTCGCGGTGCCAGCGCTCGTGCCACAGCATCAGCATCTCAAAGCCGGCGACCCCCCGCGGCGGG
>NZ_GL882861.1:18407-22784 GCF_000195655.1 Klebsiella sp. MS 92-3 | reverse complement strand
CCCCCCCCCCCCCCCCCCCCCCCCCAGCCGCCCCGGCAGGACCGCCACCAGATCGCTATTGCGCAGGGTCTCCAGCATAAACAGGAAATGTGGCACGGAAAGGACAACCCGCCGCGTCAGTCCGAGGTTCGCCAGCGCGATATCGGTCGCCGCGCTGAAGCCGCCCCCGTCCGGGGAGACGATCACGTGCTCCAACTGACAGAACGTTTCCAGGCTAAGCCCAGGCCGCAGCGCTGGATGTTCCGCCCGGCCAGCCAGCACGTAGCGTTCGCGAAACAGCAGGCGCTGATGCAGCCCCGGCGGCGCGCCCTCGCGGGTATGAAAGAAGAGATCTACTGTATCGCTGGCCGCCTGCTGCTCCAGCCGCGCCGGCTGTAATTCGAATACCGCCAGCCGACTGCCGGGAGAGGCCTGGCGTAATCCAGCCAGCATCGGCAGGAGGATCGCCGAGGCCATATAGTCCGTCGCCGCCACCCGCCAGGTCTCCGCCGCCGTGGCCGGATCAAAAGGGCTGACCGGCGCCACCGCCTGCTCCAGCGCGGCTAACGCAGCGCGCAACGGCTGACGAAGCTCATCGGCGCGGGCGGTGGGCTGCATGCCGCGCGGGCCCGGCATCAGCAGCGGATCGGCGAAAATCTCCCGCAGCCTGGCGAGCTGAATACTTACCGAGGGCTGCGACAGATTCAGCCGCTGCGCCGCCCGGGTAACGTTGTTTTCGCTAAGCAGCACATCCAGGGTGCGCAACAGATTGAGATCCAGACGCTGTAAATTAATCACGACTATACCGGGAATTTAAGTAATTAATTTCTACTATAGCGTCAGCTTTCCTACTCTGCAGCTCTCCATACGCCAGAGGTGATATTATGAAAGTACTGCTGATTTACGCCCATCCGGAACCGCGCTCGCTCAATGGCGCGCTGAAAAATTTCGCCATCCGCCATCTGCAGCAGGCCGGGCATGAAGTGCAGGTTTCCGATCTCTATGCCATGCGCTGGAAGGCCGGGTATGACGCCGACGACAGCGGCGCGCCGCCGGTCGGCGAGTTCTGGCGGCCGACCCTCGATTCCAAACAGGCCTTTGCCCAGGGCACCCAAAGTGCGGATATCGTAGCCGAGCAGGAAAAGCTGCTGTGGGCCGATACAGTGATTTTTCAGTTCCCGCTATGGTGGTTCTCGATGCCCGCCATCATGAAGGGCTGGATCGACCGGGTGTACGCCTGGGGCTTTGCCTATGGCGTCGGCGAGCACAGCGACCGCCACTGGGGCGATCGCTACGGGGAAGGCACTTTCGTCGGCAAACGGGCGATGCTGATCGTCACCGCCGGCGGCTGGGCAGAACACTATTCACCGCGCGGGATCAATGGCCCCATCGACGACATCCTGTTCCCCATTCAGCACGGTATGCTGTTCTATCCCGGCTTTGAGGTGCTTCCCCCGCTGGTGTTCTACCGCACGGATAAAACCGATGCCGGGCAGTTCGCCGATCAGTGCGCCGCCCTGGCCGAGCGGCTGGACACGCTGTGGCAAACCGAGCCCATTCCATTCCGCCGGCAGAATCATGGCGATTATCTGATCCCGTCGCTGACGCTGCGCCCGGAGCTGGCGCCGGGGCAAAGCGGCCTGGCGGTGCATCTGGCAAAGAAATAAACCTCAACGCGATAGCCCATCCGGGTTATCGCGTTCATTAATATGACAATTTGTGAGCCTCCACGCATTAACGGTATCCCGTCGCACGAAGCCACCTCTCATATTGATAGCGATCAAGAATAATCATACCGTCTGGTCGGTATGATTCCGGCCATGAATATGGAAGCCCAGCATCGTAAAAAAGATCCCGTCCGTCTCCACCGTCAGTTGCTTGAATCGGCAGCGATGATTGCCGGCCGGGATGGTATCGCCGCCCTGTCGCTGAACGCCGTCGCCCGCGAGGCTGGCGTGAGCAAAGGTGGCCTCCTGCATCACTTTCCCAATAAGCAGGCGCTGATTTTCGCCCTGTTCGCCCGGCTGCTGGCGATCATGGAAAAGGCGATTAGCGAACTGATGGCCGCCGATAACATCGCTTACGGGCGCTTTACCCGCGCCTATTTGCGCTATCTGTCCAACCCGGAGCTGACGGACACTCACGAAAGCCGCCAGTTGATGGTGCTGTCGCTGGCGATGCCGGACGAGCCGGTGCTGCGAAAATGCTGGCGCGACTGGATGCTGGATCACCTGGCGCAGGGCGATGCGCTGGATAACGGCCCGACCGGCACGCTGGTACGCTACGCGGCCGACGGCATCTGGTTATCGGAACTGACCGAAGGGCGCACCATGAGCAGTGAACACCGCCAGTCGCTGGTGAACGATCTGACCAAAATGACGCTTCCCGCGTGAAGCGAATAGAGTGAGGCCGCGATGCGCTACAACATCAATGCCCGTCTCATTTATGATGCAACGGACGGCACGCTTACCCTGCCCGGCAGCGATGAACCGGATAGCCAGCTATCCATCACCGCCAGCGCGCTACTCTATTTTTTTCTCCGCCATACTGGCGTCGTCAGTCGCGATGAAGTGTTGAAAAAAGTCTGGGATGATAATGGCTTAACCTCTTCCAACAGCAACCTCAATCAATACCTGAGCATGCTGCGTAAAACCTTCCGCCACTACGATATCGATAACATTATCGTCACTGTATCGCGCGGCATGCTGCAGCTGAATCAGGATCTGAGCATTGAACTGCTCGATGCCGGGCCGGCGCTTACCGAGGGTGCTAATCCACCCCAGAGAGCTGTTGAAACCGTCCCTCCGGCGGCGACAACGCCGCCCACCGATTCGCCACATGCGCGCGGAATGTGCTGGTATCTGGCCGGCGGCTGTCTGCTGATCATCGCCCTGCTGCTGGTGGCATTCACTTTTGCCGGTACCCACGTCGCCCGACCGATCAATCTGACGCTGATGAACCACAGCCAGTGCGAACTGCTGGCCAGCGATGAAATGCTGCGTTCGGTTTCCGCCACGGCCTACGGTAAGAATTTCGATGAGGTGCGTCAGCGGCTGAAGCTCGGCTGCAAGCCGGGGGAGCGTTTCGTTTTCTTCTACGGCGACCGGCTGGAGACTAACGGCCTGGGCCGGGTATTTCTCGCCCACTGCGCGATGCACGAGGACAACCCGTTTAGCTATTGCGATAACTACTTTTACTACTCCTGGAAGCCGCAATGAAACTCGCGCCCCGCACCTTTTTCGCCCTTTCCGCTCTGACGTTTGTCGCCGCCGCCGGTTTTAGCGTCTGGCGCCTGCTGCCAGATGCCAACGATGGCGTGATGAGCTGCTCCACCAAAGCGATCATGCGTTTTGAAAACATGGAAAAAGAGAATGTGAACGGCAATATCCATTTTAACTTTGCCGCTAACGGCAACGGTTCGATGGTGGTGGAAGGCTATACCGATTCTGCCGCCGGCTGGCTCTACCTGCAGCGCTACGTCAAATTCAGCTACACCAGCCAACGCATCTCGGCAACCGAACGCCACTACCGCATCAAAAAGTGGGAATCCAGCGCCTCATCCATCGACGAATCGCCGAATGTCATCTTCGACTACTTCATGCGCGAAATGTCCGACAGCCATGACGGTCTGTTCCTCAACGCGCAAAAGCTTAACGACAAAGCTATCCTGCTGAGCTCTATCAACTCGCCGCTCTACATCTGCACGCTGAAGTCCGGCAGCACGCTTAACTAACCCGTCCCCCCTGAACCGCCGCGAGGAAAATGCGCCCTCGCTCACGCTCCATTATTGCCCCCTCTTTCCACGATGCTAAAAGCGCACGTTTTGCATTTAGCTTCGTCGCCAAAACATGAGCATACCCACAATTATCACGTGCCTATATTACTAACCGCTGGCAAGTAATTAGCATCTTATTAACATTCATCTCCCACCGATAAATAGCCTAAAAAAGCGCCATATCATCATAAAAATCAATACGCATAAAACAGAACGAACAGATAAAAAGAAGTTTAAATAAGGCTAAATCACAGAGTAAAAACCTAAAATATTCATCTTCACGGATTTAAATTTCACTTACCTCCTCATTCCCTATAGTGAACCCCGAACGCCGCTTCCGCGTGTTGATGCCGTTACGCGGACGGTTTTCCCGAATAACAAAACCTGTTCTGGAGGAGATCACGATGGGTGATGCATTGGGGCTTATCGAAACCAAAGGTCTGGTGGCCTGTATTGAAGCAGCGGACGCGATGTGTAAAGCCGCCAACGTCGAACTGATCGGCTATGAAAACGTCGGCTCCGGCCTGGTCACCGTGATGGTGAAAGGGGACATCGGCGCGGTAAAAGCGGCGGTGGATTCCGGTGTGGAATCCGCGCAGCGCATCGGCGAAGTGGTGACCTCG
>NZ_GL882861.1:10984-18397 GCF_000195655.1 Klebsiella sp. MS 92-3 | reverse complement strand
GCGCATCGGCGAAGTGGTGACCTCGCTGGTCATCGCGCGTCCACATAACGACATCAACAAAATCGTCATTAAACACAAGGCCTGAAGGCCAGGAGAACGCAAATGGGTGATGCATTAGGTCTGATTGAAACCAAAGGTCTGGTGGCCTGCATTGAAGCGGCGGATGCGATGTGTAAAGCCGCCAACGTCGAGCTTATCGGCTATGAAAACGTCGGCTCCGGCCTGGTCACCGCGATGGTGAAAGGCGACGTCGGCGCGGTGAAAGCAGCGGTGGATTCCGGCGTGGAATCGGCGCAGCGCATCGGCGAAGTGGTGACCTCGCTGGTTATCGCCCGTCCGCACAACGACATCAACAAAATCGTCTCGCATTACAAGATTGCGGACTAACGGAGAATCCTGATGAAAGAAGCGCTTGGTCTTATCGAAACCAAAGGTCTGGTGGCCTGTATTGAAGCAGCGGACGCGATGTGTAAAGCCGCCAACGTCGAGCTGATTGGCTATGAAAACGTCGGTTCCGGCCTCGTTACCGCGATGGTAAAAGGCGACGTCGGCGCGGTCAACGCAGCGGTCGACTCCGGCGTGGAAGCGGCGAAACGCATCGGCGAAGTCGTCAGCTCTCGCGTCATTGCGCGTCCACATAACGACATCGAAAAAATCGCGGCGCAGCACAAAGCATGACCTGACAGGGCGCGCCCCGTCCCCACTCTTTTCGTCTGATGAAGGATAGACTCATGATTGAACTGGATAACGATTTGCAGTCCCGGCAGAACGCGCGGGAACTCGTGCGCAACGCCAAAAAGGCGCAGGCGATGCTGGCCACCTTTTCGCAGCAGCAAATCGACGCCATCGTGAAAAACGTGGCCCAGGAAGCAGCGCACCACGCCGAAGCGCTGGCGAAAATGGCCGCGGAAGAGACTGGTTTTGGCAACTGGCAGGACAAAGTGCTGAAAAACCGCTTCGCCTCGCTGCGCGTCTACGACGCCATCAAAGATATGAAGACCGTTGGCATCATTCATGACGACCCGGTAAAAAAAGTGATGGACGTGGGCGTGCCGCTGGGCGTGATTTGCGCGCTGGTCCCCTCAACGAACCCAACCTCCACGGTTATCTACAAAGCGCTGATCGCCCTCAAGGCCGGCAACGCCATTATCTTCTCCCCGCATCCGGGCGCGCGTCAGTGCAGCTGGAAGGCGATTGAAATCGTCAAACGCGCGGCGGAAGCGGCCGGCGCGCCGGAGGGCTGCGTCGACGGCATCACCCAGCTGACGCTCGAAGCCACCTCTGAGCTGATGCACAGCAAAGACGTGTCGCTGATCCTCGCCACCGGCGGCGAAGGCATGGTGCGTGCGGCCTATGCGTCCGGCACCCCAACCATCAGCGGCGGCCCGGGCAACGGCCCGGCGTTTATCGAACGCAGCGCCGATATCCACCACGCGGTGAAAGATATCATCACCAGCAAAACCTTCGATAATGGGGTGATCTGCGCCTCCGAGCAGTCGATCATCGTCGAAGGCTGCATTTACGACGAGGTTCACCGCGAGCTGGAAGCGCAGGGCGCTTACTTCATGAATGAAGATGAAGCGGCGAAAATGGCGGCGCTGCTGCTGCGCCCGAACGGCACCATCAACCCGAAAGTGGTCGGCAAAACCGCGCTGTACCTCAGCCAGATGGCGGGCTTCTGTGTTCCGGCCAGCACCAAAGTGCTGATCGCCGAACAGACCACCGTGTCGCCGAAAAACCCCTACTCGCGCGAAAAACTGTGCCCGGTGCTCGGCCTGTACGTGGCAGAGGACTGGAAAGCCGCCTGCCACCGCGTGGTGGAGCTGCTGACCAACGAAGGACTCGGCCATACGCTGGTGATCCACACCCGTAATCAGGACGTCATCCGCCAGTTCAGCCTCGAAAAACCAGTTAACCGTATTCTGATTAATACTCCGGCGGCACTCGGCGGTATCGGCGCGACCACTAACATCTCCCCGGCGCTGACCCTCGGCTGCGGCGCGGTCGGCGGCGGCTCCAGCTCCGACAACGTCGGCCCGATGAACCTGCTCAATATCCGCAAAGTCGGCTACGGCGTGCGGTCGATTGACGAGCTTCGCGCTCCGGGCAGCCGCCCTGAGCCGCAGCCGACCATCGTCTCTCCGGCGAGCGATCCGCAGCGCAGCATTCTTGATGACGTGCGTTTTAACGCCCCGGCCAACGCCGCGCCAGCGCGCTCTGCAGGCAGCGATGACCGTTTTGCCAGCGCAGGCGCCGCCAGCATGGAAGGCGAAATCAACGAGCAAAACGTGGAACGCGTTATCCGCCAGGTGCTGGAGCGCCTTGCTAAGTAACGCACTGATATAAGGCGATAAAACGATGATTCTCGCAAAGGTAACCGGCCATGTTGTCGCCACGCAAAAATGCGATGAGCTGCGCGGCAGCAACCTGCTGTTAATCACTCGCTTAGATGACAAACAGCAGCCGATGAAAGACCAGACCTGGGTCGCCGTCGATAACGTCGGCGCCGGCATGCACGACATCGTGCTGGCGGAAGAGTACTTCGCGCTCAATAAAGACCGCTACAAAGCGATGTCGGTGGTCGCCATTGTCGAGAAGGTGTTTCGGGACACCGAACAGGAGTGAATAGCCCAATGAGTGAATTTTTACTGAAACCGCGGATTTGCTTCGGTCAGGACGCCCTCTCGGTGCTGAACGAACTCTCCGCCCGCAGCGTGCTGCTGGTGACCGATCAAGCGATGGTCAAGTTTGGCCTCGCCGAGCGCGTCACCGCCCTGCTGCGCCAGCGCGGGATCGCCTGGCAGATGTGGGACGACGTGGTGGCGGATCCGGATATCGCCACCGTGGTGCGCGGCATGAAGCTGATGGATAACCACTATCCGGATCTGGTTATCGCGCTCGGCGGCGGTTCGGTAATCGATGCCGCCAAAGCGGTTATTTTCTCCCTGGCGCAAACCCGTCCGCAGGCTAACCGGCCGCGTCCATGCTTTGTCGCCATCCCCACCACCAGCGGCACCGGTTCGGAAGTCACCGCCTTTTCGGTGGTGAAAGCCAACGCGGAGAAGCTGGTGCTGGTGGATGCGTCGCTGCTGCCGGATATCGCCATTCTTGACCCGGCGCTGGTGACTTCGGTACCGCCGGCAATTACCGCCGACACCGGCATGGACGTGCTGTGTCACGCCCTTGAGGCCTACGTCTCCCGCGCCGCCAGCGACTTTTCCGACGCGCTGGCGGAGAAAGTGGTGCAGCAGGTATTTCGCTATCTGCCGACCTGCTGGCGCAGCGGCGACAACCTGCTGGCGCGCGAAAAGATGCACAACGCCTCCTGCATGGCGGGCATGGCCTTCACCAATGCCTCGCTGGGGATAACCCACAGCCTGGCCCACGCCCTCGGCGGCGTCTTCCGCGTGCCCCATGGCCGCGCCAACGCCCTGCTGATGGCGCACGTCGTCGCCTGGAACGCCGATGTCGACGGCCAGTGCGACACCCTCGCGGCGCATAAATATGCCCGTCTGGCGCATCTGCTGGATCTGCCTGCCGCCTCGCCACGCCAGGGCGTCGCCAGCCTGCTGGTCGCCATTCAGGCGTTAAAAGAAGAGATGAACATGCCCTCCGGCATTAGCGACACCGGCATTGACGCGCCTGAATTCGACCGTCGTTTGCCGGAGATGGTCGGCCAGGCGCTGCGCGACAGCTGTACCCCGACCAACCCACGCGCGCCGGACGCTAACGCGTTAACCGAACTTTATCGCCAGGCGTGGCATGGACAACAGACATCGCCCGGCGGCGCTCCGCTTGCGCGGGCCTACGGGTAACAGATAACCGGGTGATCGCTGGGTTATTTGTAGGCCGGGTAAGGCGTCAGCCGCCACCCGGCAGAAACGGACACTGTATCCACAACCGGGTTGTCATCAGCCGCGGAAAAAGAACATCTGGAGAATACTTCATGGCACACTACAACTTAACGCCGCGCGTCAAAGTGCTGGCAGACCGTTTACTCGCCCAGAAAAGCACGCTGTGCACCGAACATGCCACCACGCTGAACGCTCTTGATGGCGACATCGCGGGCGTTCCCGCCGCCGTTAAACCGGCGCGCCGCTTCTATGAACTGATGCGCCAGCTGCCGCTGACCATCAGCACCGACGAGCTGATCGTCGGTAACCAGACCCGTAAACCGCACGGGGCGATTTTCCATGATGAAAGCGCCGCGCATCGCCCATCCGCGTTCCAGTTCCTCAACCTCAATAGCGATCTGGATTCACCGGACTACAAACTGGTGGTCGAAAAAGGCGTGCTGGCGATTAAGCACCAGTTAGAAGAGAAAACTCGCGCCCTCGGTAGCGCCGTTAGCCGCAGCGGTATGGATCAAGTCAATGGCTGCCGCGCCGCCATCTACGCCTGCGACGCCCTGCTGGCGCTGGCGCAAAATCTGGCCAACAGCGCCGAACAGCTGGCGGCCGCGGAAACCAATGCTTATCGCAAAGCCGAGCTGCTCGACAGCGCGGCCATTCTGCACCACGTTCCGGCCCATCCGGCGCGTAATTTCAAAGAAGCCTGCCAGGCGTTCTATCTGTTCCAGCTGGCGCTACAGCTGGATAATGGCAGCTATGCGGTTAACCCGCAAGGGGCGGATATCGCGCTAATGCCTTACTTCCAACGCGATATCAACAGCGGCGCGCTCAATACCCAGCAGGCCTATGAGATCGTGGAGTGCCTGTGGTTCAAGCTGGCGGAACTGAGCGAAGTCCGCGCCGCCTGCGCCATTGACGGCTATCCGATGCTCGACGCTATGCTGCGCGGCGCCACTTTTGACAACGCCGAAGTGAACGAACTCTCGGCGATGTTTATCAGCGCCCAGCGCAACCTCAGCGCGCTGAATCTGCCGGTACGTCTGTTTAGCGGCGTACAGCCGGTCAGCCACGCGCCGTTCGCCGCCTGCGCCGACACGCCGGTGATGGAAGGCTTAACCCCGCGTATGCAACGCCTGCGTAACCACTACCTGACGGTGCGCCCGAGCGTCTCTATCTATCGCGCGCTGGCCTTTACCGAAGTGGTGAAAGCCAACCCGGGCATGCCGACCATTCTGCTGCGGGCGAAAGCCTTCCGCCACGCCTGCGAAACCGCGCCGATTCTGATTCAGGACGATGAGCTGATCGTCGGCCATCCGTGCGGCAAGCCGCGCGCGGGCGCCTTCTCGCCGGACATCGCCTGGCGCTGGGTGCGCGACGAGCTCGACACCATGAGCACCCGCCCGCAGGATCCGTTTGAGATCAGCGAAGCGGATAAAAAAACCATTCGCGAAGAGATCGTCCCGTTCTGGGAAGGCCGTTCGCTGGACGAGATTTGCGAAGCGCAATACCGTGAGGCCGGCGTCTGGGCCTTCAGCGGCGAGACCTTCGTCAGCGACCTCTCCTATCACCAGATTAACGGCGGCGGCGATACCTGTCCGGGCTACGACGTGCTGCTATTCACCAAAGGGATGAACGGCATTAAAGCCGATGCCGAAGCGCATCTGGCCAGCCTGAGCATGGAAAACCCGGAAGATATCGACCGTATCTACTACTACAAAGCGGCGATTGAAACCTGTGAAGGAGTAGTCAACTACGCCCGTCGCATCGCCGCCCACGCCCGCGAACTGGCGGCTAAAGAGCAAAACGCCCAGCGCCGCGCCGAGCTGCTGACCATCGCCGAGGTCAACGAAAACGTGCCGGCCAATCCGCCGAAGACCTTGCAGGAAGCGCTGCAGAGTATCTGGACCGTCGAATCACTGTTTGAAATCGAAGAGAACCAGACCGGGCTGTCGCTGGGGCGCGTCGACCAGTACTGCTACCCGATGTTCGAAGCCGATATCCGCGAAGGCCGCCTGACCCACGACACCGCGCTGGAACTGCTGCAGGCGTTCATCATCAAATGTGCCGAACTGATGTGGATGTCGAGCGAGCTGGGAGCGAAATATTTCGCAGGTTATCAGCCGTTTATCAACCTCACCGTTGGAGGCCAGAAACGTAGCGGCGGCGATGCCTGTAACGATCTGACCTATCTGATTATGGACGCCGTGCGCTTCGTGAAGGTTTACCAGCCGTCGCTGGCCTGCCGTATCCACAACCAGTCGCCGCAGAAATACATGGAAAAAATCGTCGACGTGGTGAAAGCGGGGATGGGCTTCCCGGCCTGCCACTTCGATGACTCCCACATCAAGATGATGCTGCGCAAAGGCTTCGATTTTGAAGACGCCCGCGATTACTGCCTGATGGGCTGCGTTGAACCGCAAAAATCCGGGCGCATCTACCAGTGGACCTCCACTGGCTACACCCAGTGGCCTATCGCTATCGAGTTCGTGCTCAACCGCGGGCGGATGGTGCTGTTCGATAGCTATCAGGGGCTGGATACCGGCGACCTGCGCGACCTGCGCACCTTCGACGAATTCGACGCGGCGGTGAAACAGCAGATCGCCCATATCGTGCGCCTGTCAGCCATCGGCACCGTCATCAGCCAGCGCGTCCACCGCGATGTGGCGCCGAAGCCGCTGATGTCGCTGCTGGTCGAAGGCTGCATGGAGAGCGGCAAAGATGTCGCCGCCGGCGGCGCGATGGTCAACCACGGTCCGGGGCTGATTTTCTCCGGTCTGGCGACCTACGTCGACTCGATGGCGGCGATCCGCAAGCTGGTGTTCGAAGAGAAGAAATACACCCTTGAGCAGATCCGCGATGCGCTGCTGGCGAACTTTGAAGGTTACGAAGCGCTGCGCCGCGACTGCCTGAACGCGCCGAAATACGGTAACGACGATAACTACGTCGACCAGTACGCGCTGGATATTACCGAATGGACCGAGAAAGAGTGCCGTAAGTACAAGATGCTCTACTCGACCCTCAGCCACGGCACCCTGTCTATCTCCAACAACACGCCCATCGGCGAGCTGACCAACGCCACGCCGAACGGCCGCCTGGCGTGGATGCCGCTCTCCGACGGCATCAGCCCAACCCAGGGCGCGGATAAACAAGGTCCGACGGCGATTATCAAGTCGGTCAGCAAGATGAACGTGGAAACCATGAACATCGGCATGGTGCACAACTTCAAGTTCCTCAAAGGGCTGCTGGATACCCCGGAGGGGCGCCATGGACTGATTACCTTGCTGCGTACCGCCTCGATTCTCGGCAATGGCCAGATGCAGTTCAGCTATGTCGATAACGAAGTGCTGAAGAAAGCGCAGCAGGAGCCGGAGAAATACCGCGACCTGATCGTCCGCGTCGCCGGCTATAGCGCCTACTTCGTCGAGCTGTGCAAAGAGGTCCAGGACGAGATCATCAGCCGTACGGTGATTGAGAAGTTCTAGCTCTCTTAAAGAGAATTAAATGAGCTGTATTTGAGAAATAACCGGAAGTTCTCCCCCCCCCCCCCCGGGGGGGGGGGGGG
>NZ_GL882861.1:5797-10890 GCF_000195655.1 Klebsiella sp. MS 92-3 | reverse complement strand
CGGGGGGGGGGGGGGGGGCGGGAGGCAAGCGTGATCGCAAAACAAGAATTAACGGGCCGAATTTTCAATATCCAGAAATATTCGATCTATGACGGCGATGGCATTCGCACGCTGGTGTTTTTTAAGGGCTGCAACATTCGCTGCCCGTGGTGCGCCAACCCGGAAGGGCTGAACAGCCAGTTCCAGGTGATGTTCTCGCACGACAAATGCATTAACTGCGGCGACTGCGTCAGCGTCTGTCCGGCGGGTATTCATTATCGGGCGGAAGAGAATGGCGAAATGAAGCACTTCGTCGACCGCAATAAAGACTGCATCGGCTGCCGCAAATGCGAAGAGATTTGCACCCAGAACGCGCTGGACATTATGGGCAAGGACGTCACCGTCAGCGAGCTGATGGAGATCATCATGCAGGACTACGACTTCTATATCTCCTCCGGCGGCGGCGTCACCATCGGCGGCGGCGAGATGAGCCTGCAGACCGATTTTGCCGTCGCCTTATTTCGCGAATGCAAAAAGATGATGATTAACACCGCCGTCGAAACCCAGGGCACCACCCCGCTTGCCAACTACCAGAAGCTGGCGCCGGTCACCGACACCTTCTTATTCGACATAAAGCAGATTAACAGCGAACACCACAAGGCGATGCTCGGCATCGGTAACGAAGGGATCCGCCGCAATCTCGAATGGCTGGTGGATTCCGGCGCCAACGTCATTGTGCGTATGCCGCTCATTCGCGGCTACAACGACTCATTCGACGCCATTACCGGCGCCATTGATTACGTACAGAAGCTGGCGAAGCATGGAAATATCCGCCGCATCGACATGCTGCCGTACCACCAGTTGGGACGCAAAAAGTACGAACGCCTGGATATGCCCTACCCGATTACCCAGGACCCGTCTTATTCACCGGACGAACTGGACCGGCTGGAAACCTTCTTCCGGCAATTTGATTTTGATATTCGCTTAGTCCGCCATTAACAGGAGCCGACCATGAAAAGTTTAGGCGTAATTGAAACGCGAGGATGGGTCGCCGCCATTCAGGCCGTCGACGCCGCCTGTAAAGCTGCGGGAGTGACCTGCATTGGCTATCGCAAACCAGGCTCCGGGCTGGTGAGCGTCTGCTTTGAAGGGGAGATCAGCGCCATCCACACCGCCATTGAACGCGGCGTGGCGGTCGCAGGCGCCGAGCACACCGTGAAGTCATTGGTTATTGCCCGCCCGGAGCGCTGCGTGGTTGAAGCGTTAAGCAACCTCAAAGGCAACCCGCCGCGCGAGCAAAAAACGGCCGAACCGGTGGTTATCCCCGCCCCGGAAGCCATCGTCCCCCCTGCCGCCCCGAACGAAACGGAAGATAAACATCCGGCGCTGAAGAAAGGGAAGAAGTCATGATCGACACCCTGGTTCGCGAAAAAATCGCCGCCCGCCTGAGCGCAACGGCGCCGGCGATCCCAGTGGGGATCTCCAACCGCCACGTCCATCTCGCGCAACAGGACGTCGAGGCGTTGTTCGGCAAAGGCTACAGCCTGACGCCGTTCAAACCGCTGCGCCAGCCGGGGCAGTTCGCCGCCCAGGAGTGCGTGACCGTTGTCGGGCCGAAGGGCTCGCTGACCAACGTCCGTGTCCTCGGGCCAACCCGCCCGGTATCGCAGCTGGAAGTGTCGCGCGCCGACTGCTTCACGCTCGGTATCAAAGCGCCGGTCCGTGAGTCCGGCCAGCTGGAGAACGCCGGTAGCGCGCTGCTGATTGGGCCCGCCGGTCACGTTGAGCTCCATTCGCAGGTGATCTGCGCCTGGCGGCATATTCATATGTCGCCGCAGGATGCGCGCCAGCTCAACGTCAGCAATGGCCAGAAGGTCAGTGTGCGCAGCAATGGCGAGCGCCAGCTGACTTTCGACGAAGTGGTGGTGCGGGTGCGCGATGACTTCGCGCTGGAGTTTCACATCGACACCGAAGAAGCCAATGCCGCCGGGTTGAAAAACGGCGCGCAGGTGACGCTCATCGGCTAACGGAGGCTCGCCATGACCGACGAACAGATTGAAGGTTTAGTTACGCGGATTTTGCAGAGCCTACGCCCGCCGGTACTGGTGATGGTGACCGCCGCTGACGGCTATCGCGCGGCGATCCGCCAGCGCCTGGCGGGCTGCGGCTACCCGCTGCGCCTCGCGCTGGAGGAGGGTCTCGCCGACGCCACCGCGTGGCGAGAGGTGGGCGAGATTATCCCGTCATCGACCTGGCAGGATCTCCTGCCGTCAGCGCCGTGGCGGGCGGTACTGCTACCGTTTCTCGATTATCCGCAAGCCTCGGATCTGCTGAACGGCACCCTGCGCAATCCGGTCTCCCGCTGCGCGCACGAGGCGCTGCTGGCGGGTATTCCGGTGCTGGCGCTGCGCTACCACTGCGATCCGCACAGCGAGCTCAACCGGCTGCGCGGCGCGCAGGCCGGCAGCGCCTACGCCGGACATCTGCAGACCACGCTGGCCCGTCTGGAAGCCTGCGGCGTCTTCCTCGGCACCATGAATGAGCTGCTGGCGAAGCTGGACGCGCCCACCGCGCCAGCCGCCGTCAACAGCGAACCGCGCCGTTATCTTACCGTCACAGACGTGGTGAATAATCCGGCGCTGGCGGCGGCCCCGCGCGCTCAGCTGACCGATGCGGCCATTGATTACTTAAAAAACAGAAAGATATGACCTTACCCAACTATGAACCTGGAGCTTAACGATGTCCTCGAAAACAAAATGCTGGTTATGGATGCTGCTGGTTATCCTCTCCGAAACCTCGGCAACCTCGACGTTAAAAATGTTCGGTAGCAGTGAAGGCGGCAGCAAAATGCTGCTGCTCGGGCTGCTGATTGCGCTTTACTGCACCTGCTATTACTCGCTCTCAAGGGCGGTGAAAGATATCCCGGTCGGCCTGGCGTACGCCACTTGGTCCGGCACCGGCATTTTGGTGGTCTCGACGCTGGGAATGGCATTCTACGGCCAGCACCCGGATACCGCCGCCATCATCGGCATGGCGGTGATCGCCAGCGGCATCGTTATCATGAACCTGTTCTCGAAGATGGGTTCCGAAGCGAGCGAAGAGGACGCGCCCGCCGCGCCAGCCGCCGCCATGGATAAGAACATCGCTAACTAACAGGAAAGGAACACCCTATGTTTAATCTCGGATTTTTATGGCTGGCGCTGTCTATCGGCTCCGAAATCACCGGCACCTCGATGATCAAAAAAACCAACGGCTTCAGCAAGCTGGCCCCTTCGGTGCTGGTGGTCTGCGCCTACGGCCTGTGCTACTTCGCCCTCACCCGCGCGATGAGCACCATCCCGGTGGGCGTGGCCTACTCGCTGTGGTGCGGCTTCGGTATCGTCGGCGTCACCATCTGCTCCATGATCCTCTATAAGCAGAAACCGGATCTGGCGGCCATTATCGCCATGGCGCTGATTATCTCCGGCGGCGTGATCATGAACGTCTTCTCGACCATGTAATACAAGGCGGGTTTACCCCGCCGTGATTTCGTGGCAGGATAAAAAGATGAACAGAAACGCGATCGTGACCTCCCCCCGCCGTTGGTGGCTGCCTGCATAACAGGCGGCACGATACACGTTTCCATTTTCAAAGCCGCCGGAAGGCGGCTTTGTTATTTCCAGGACGTCTTTCGGCTGAACAGTCTGATAAGGAGTCCCTGATGAACCATCCACAAACCATCCTCACCGGCGACCGCCCGACCGGCCAACTACATCTTGGCCACTACGTCGGTTCGCTGCGCCAGCGCGTCGCGCTGCAGCACGACCACCAGCAGTTTATCCTGATCGCCGACCTGCAAGGACTCACCGATAACGGCAGCAACCCGCAAAAAATTAGCCACCATATCCTCGAAGTCATGGCCGATTATCTGGCCGTCGGCATCGACCCCAGGCTCACCACTATTTGCCTGCAGTCCGCCCTGTCGGCGCTGGCGGAGCTCAGCGCGCTGTATATGAATATCGTCACCGTCGCCCGCGTAGAACGTAATCCGACGGTCAAAAATGAGATTGCCCAGAAGGGATTCGCCCGCTCGCTGCCGGTGGGTTTTCTCGCCTATCCGATTAGCCAGGCGGCCGATATCACCGCGTTCAAGGCCGAACTGGTGCCGGTGGGCGACGATCAGCTACCGATGATTGAGCAGACCAACGAGATCGTCCACAAGATGAATAGCCTCACCGGCGAGCCGGTGCTGCGCCACTGCAAGGCGCTACTCAGCGAAGTGAGTCGCCTGCCGGGCGTCGATGGCAACGCCAAAATGTCGAAATCGCTCGGCAATACGCTGACGTTATCGGCCACAGAGGAGGAGATCCACCACGCGGTCAGCGCGATGTATACCGACCCGACGCACCTGAGAGTCAGCGATCCGGGGCATGTCGAGGGCAACGTGGTGTTTACCTATCTCGATGCATTCCACAGCGATAAGGCGCGGGTGGCAGAGATGAAAACCCACTATCAGCGCGGCGGGCTGGGCGATCGCCAGTGTAAGAATGAGCTGGAGACCTGCTTGCAGACGCTACTGGCGCCGATCCGCGAACGCAGGGCCACTTTTATTCAGGATAAAGGGATGCTGCTGGAGCTGCTGCGCCAGGGCAGCGAACGCGCCCACCACCTCACACAGCAGACGCTGCATGAGGTGAAGCGTGGGCTGGGTCTGCCGGTGCTGTTCTGAGATGGTGAAATACTCCCTGTGCGGATAATTTTGTTAACACGCCGACAAGACCCTGTCTTTCGTATGGACAATATCGCCCCGGCTGTTACTATCGCGTTAACGGTAGCTCTCACTATGCGTGTTTCATTAAGGCCAGGATCGCTGATGATGACCACATAAGTAGCCCAGCGAGCGGCTGCGCATCGGCGCGGCAGAGCGCGGCGTCAGCGGCCCTCCCTCCACTTTTTCGTCCTTCGCAAGAAGGACGCTCCGCCCGCCGGAGGAAACACGCGCACCACTCAGCACAGGGAATCAAGCGAGTCGCGTATGGACAAAATAAAGAAACGTTGGGCAGGGTATTTTGTCGGCTTACTGGTGGTGCTCGCCGCCGCCGCATGGTGGCTGCTGCGCCCCCCGGGGGGCCCCC
>NZ_GL882861.1:0-5655 GCF_000195655.1 Klebsiella sp. MS 92-3 | reverse complement strand
GGGGGGGGGGTTTGCCAGCAGCAACGGCCGAATCGAAGCCACCGAAGTTGATATTGCCAGTAAAATCGCCGGGCGTATCGACACCATTCTGGTCAAAGAGGGTCAGTTCGTGCACCAGGGAGAGGTGCTGGCGAGAATGGATACCCGGGTACTGAACGAGCAGCGTCTTGAAGCCGCCGCGCAAATCAAGGAAGCGGAAAGCGCGGTCCTGGCCGCCAGAGCCTTGCTCGATCAGCGACAAAGTGAAATGCGCGCCAGCGAAGCGGTAGTGAAGCAGCGCCAGGCGGAGCTGGATTCCACGGCGAAACGCCATGTTCGCTCCAACACCCTCTCCCAGCGTGGCGCCGTCTCTGCCCAGCAGCTGGATGACGATCGCGCGGCCGCAGAGAGCGCCCGCGCGGCGCTGGAATCGGCGAAAGCCCAGGTCTCCGCCGCCCGCGCCGCCATCGAAGCTGCCCGCACAAGCATTATTCAGGCGCAAACCCGCGTCGAAGCCTCCCAGGCGACCGAGCGGCGGATCCTCGCCGATATTGACGATAGCGAGCTGAAAGCCCCCCGCGATGGCCGCATTCAGTATCGCGTCGCTGAGCCAGGCGAAGTCCTGGCCGCCGGTGGCCGGGTACTGAACATGGTCGATCTCGCCGATGTCTATATGACCTTTTTTCTGCCCACCGAACAGGCAGGTCTGCTGGCGCTCGGCAGCGAAGCGCGCTTGGTCCTTGATGCCGCGCCGGATCTGGTGATCCCGGCCAATATCAGCTTTGTCGCCAGCGTCGCCCAGTTCACGCCGAAAACGGTCGAGACCAGCGACGAGCGCCTGAAGCTAATGTTCCGCGTCAAAGCGCGTATCCCGCCGGAGCTGCTGGCGCAGCACCTGGAGTATGTCAAAACCGGCCTGCCCGGTATGGCTTACGTACGGCTGGATAAACAACAACCCTGGCCTGAAGCCCTGGCGGTGAGGTTGCCGCAATGAAACTGACGCCGCAGGATACCTCGCCCCCCGTCGCCCTGCTGGAACATGTTGGTCAGCAGTTTGGCGCCACCATCGCGCTGCGCGATATCAGTCTGGCGATCCCGGCACGGCGTATGGTTGGCCTGATTGGCCCGGACGGCGTCGGCAAATCGAGCCTGCTTTCGCTGATCGCCGGGGCGCGGACCATCGAGCAGGGGAACGTGATGGTGCTTGGCGGCGATATGCGCGATATGCATCACCGCCGCGAGGTGTGTCCGAAAATCGCGTGGATGCCGCAGGGGCTGGGGAAAAACCTCTATCACACTCTCTCGGTGTATGAAAACGTCGACTTCTTCGCCCGCCTGTTCGGCCACGATAAAGCCGAGCGCGAACTGCGCATCAACGAGCTGCTGCAGAGTACCGGGCTGGCGCCGTTTCGCGATCGCCCCGCCGGAAAACTCTCCGGTGGGATGAAGCAAAAGCTCGGCCTGTGCTGCGCGCTGATCCACGATCCGCAGCTGCTGATCCTTGATGAACCGACCACCGGCGTCGATCCCCTCTCCCGGGCGCAGTTCTGGGAGCTTATCGACAATATTCGTCAGCGCCAGCCGGCGATGAGCGTGCTGGTGGCCACCGCCTACATGGAAGAGGCCGAGCGATTTGACTGGCTGGTGGCGATGAACGCCGGCGAGGTGCTGGCGACCGGCAGCGCCGCAGAGCTCAAAGCCCAGACCGGCAGCCAGACCCTGGAGCAGGCGTTTATCGCCCTGCTGCCAGAAGCACAGCGTCAGGCACATAGGGCGGTAGTTATCCCACCGCGCGACAGCCGTGAGGAAGAGATCGCCATCGAAGCGCGCGGCCTGACCATGCGCTTCGGCAACTTTGTTGCCGTCGACCACGTTAATTTCCGCATCGCCCGCGGTGAAATCTTCGGCTTCCTCGGCTCCAACGGCTGCGGCAAATCCACCACCATGAAGATGCTCACCGGCCTGCTGCCCGCCAGCGAAGGTGAAGCCTGGCTGTTCGGCCAGCCGGTCGACCCGAAGGATATCGCCACCCGCCAGCGGGTGGGCTATATGTCGCAGGCCTTCTCGCTCTATAGCGAACTGACCGTCCGGCAAAACCTCGAGCTGCACGCCCGCCTGTTCCATATTCCGGACGGCGAAATCCCCGGCCGGGTGGCGGAAATGTGCGAGCGCTTTATGCTGACCGAGGTTGAAGACGCGCTTCCCGCCGATCTGCCGCTGGGGATCCGTCAGCGCCTGTCGTTAGCGGTGGCGGTCATCCATCGCCCGGAGATGCTGATCCTCGACGAGCCGACCTCCGGCGTCGACCCGGTGGCGCGGGATATGTTCTGGCAGCTGATGGTAGACCTCGCGCGGCAGGATCAGGTGACCATTTTTATCTCCACCCACTTTATGAATGAGGCGGAACGCTGCGATCGTATCTCCCTGATGCACGCCGGCAAAGTGCTGGCCAGCGATACGCCGCAGGCGCTGGTCGAGCAGCGCGGTTCAAACAGCCTGGAAGAGGCGTTTATCGCCTGGCTTAAAGAGGCCCAGCCGTCCTCTCCAGTACCAGAAGAACCCACGTCTGCTGTGGCATCGCATTCCGGACATACGGCTCCACGGCAGGCCTTCAGTCTTCGCCGGCTGTTTAGCTATAGCCGCCGCGAGGCGCTGGAGCTGCGCCGCGATCCGGTACGATCGACGCTGGCGCTGCTGGGGACGGTGATCCTGATGTTTATCATGGGGTATGGGATCAGCATGGACGTTGAGGATCTGCGCTTTGCCGTCCTCGACCGCGATCAAACCCTCAGCAGCCAGGGCTGGTCGCAGAACATAGCCGGTTCACGCTACTTTATCGAGCAGGCGCCGCTGCACAGCTATGACGAACTGGACCGCCGGATGCGCGATGGCGAGCTGGCGGTGGCAATAGAGATCCCGCCGAACTTTGGTCGCGATATCGCCCGCGGCACGCCGGTGCAAATCGGCGTGTGGGTGGACGGCGCGATGCCCAACCGCGCGGAAACCGTGCGCGGCTACGTACAGGCGATGCATCTGGCCTGGCTGCAGGAGATGGCCGGCCGGCAGAGCAGCCCGCAGCGCGATACCTCGCTCATCTCCATCGAGACCCGCTATCGCTACAATCCAGATGTGAAGAGCCTGCCGGCCATCGTCCCGGCGGTGATCCCGCTGCTGCTGATGATGATCCCGGCGATGCTCAGCGCCCTGAGCGTAGTGCGTGAGAAAGAGCTCGGATCGATTATCAACTTGTACGTGACGCCAACCACCCGCAGCGAATTCCTGCTCGGCAAGCAGCTGCCTTACATCGTACTGGGGATGTTTAACTTCTTCCTGCTGTGCGCGCTGTCGGTCTTTGTCTTTGGCGTCGCGCATAAGGGGAGTTTCCTGACGCTGACCCTGGCGGCGCTGCTGTATGTCACCATCGCCACTGGTCTGGGGCTGCTGATCTCAACCTTTATGAAGAGCCAAATCGCCGCTATTTTCGGTACCGCGATTATTACGCTGATCCCGGCAACCCAGTTTTCCGGAATGATCGATCCGGTGGCCTCGCTGGAAGGTCCCGGGCGCTGGATTGGGCAAATCTACCCGACCAGCCACTTCCTGACTATCGCCCGCGGGACCTTTTCCAAAGCGCTGAATATTAGCGATTTGTGGGGCTCATTCATTCCGCTACTGATTGCGGTGCCGCTGGTGCTCGGGTTGAGCGTGCTGCTGCTGAAGAAACAGGAGGGATGATGCGCGGATTACGCAATATTTATAATCTTGGCGTCAAAGAGCTGCGCAGCCTGCTCGGTGATAAAGCGATGCTGGCGCTGATCGTGTTTGCGTTTACCGTGTCGGTGTACTCCTCGGCCACGGTGATGCCCGGTTCGCTGCACCTGGCGCCGATCGCGGTTGCTGATATGGATAAATCACAGCTCTCCTCACGCATTATTAACGCTTTTTACCGTCCCTGGTTTCTTGAGCCGGAGCTGATCACCGCTGATGAGATGGACGCCGGGCTGGATGCCGGGCGCTACACGTTCGCCATCAACATCCCGCCTAACTTCCAGCGCGATGTACTGGCCGGTTGGCAGCCGGAAATCCAGGTCAACGTCGACGCCACGCGCATGAGTCAGGCCTTTACCGGCAACGGTTACATCCAGAATATTATCACCGGCGAAGTAAACAGTTTTATCGCCCGCTATCGGGATAACAGCGTGCTGCCGGTAGAGCTGGCGGTAAGGATGCGTTTTAATCCTAACCTTGAGCAGGAGCGCTTTGGCGCGGTGATGGCGATCATCAACAATATCACCATGCTGGCCATTGTCCTCACCGGTTCGGCGCTGATCCGCGAGCGGGAACATGGCACCATTGAGCATCTGCTGGTGATGCCGGTCACGCCGTTTGAAATTATGCTGGCCAAGATCTGGTCGATGGGTCTGGTGGTGCTGGTGGTGTCCGGGCTGTCGCTGGTGCTGATGGTGCAGGGGATTTTGCAGGTACCCATTGAGGGATCGGTTCCACTGTTTATGCTGGGGGTGGCGCTCAGCCTGTTCGCCACTACCTCGATCGGCATTTTTATGGGCACCCTCGCCCGCTCGATGCCGCAGCTGGGGCTGCTGATGATCCTGGTCTTACTGCCGCTGCAGATGCTCTCCGGCGGATCCACGCCGCGAGAAAGTATGCCGCAGCTGGTACAGGATATTATGTTGACCATGCCGACCACCCACTTCGTCAGCCTGGCGCAGGCGATATTGTATCGAGGCGCCAGCTTCGCCATCGTCTGGCCGCAGTTCTTAACCTTGCTGGCTATCGGCGGAGTGTTCTTTACTATCGCGTTGCTGCGTTTTCGTAAGACTATTGGTGAGATGGCATAAAGGCTTAAGAAGGGCCGTCGACTTACGGCGGCCGAATGGTTTATTTATGGCGATTCATAAAGCGACGTAAACCCCAGGTGAAGGCCATCGCCATACTGAAGAGAATGAACAGCAACACCACCCAGCTGATGGAGATGCGCAGCAGCGTGCCGGGGGTCATAAACGGCTGCAGATACACGGTGAAGGACTGGGCGGGTGATTTTCCCAGCAGTTCATAAACGTTATCGGTGAGCCACACGCCGACCCGACAGAACAACCAGATAATCGCAGGCCAGCAGAGCAGCACCAGAAAGGTAAAGCGCTCCTGAATGTAAGTGAAGAGCTGGCGCAATGGCGACCAGTTAAGCAGGATTTTCATTTCTATTCTCATTTGCCAGCCGAGAACCAGCATATGTCTCGCAAGGTATTTCGGGCAGCATCCATACAGGCAATCATCCCCCTTTGTATATCAAATTTGCTGCCATATAAACCAGATCAAGTTAACAAAGTGTTAATGATAAAGCTCATTTAGACAAAAACAGGGAAGAAGCATACCGTTCGCCACAATACATCCGGAAGCGAAGTATCCAGTCACGGAAATATTTTTTCTGAAGCGTAAACGCGTTATTTTGTGGGAGGAAGAGGCCGCATCATTATTTTACCGGAGCACAATATAATGGCGCTGAAATAAAGAAATAATATTAATCGTAGCTGCTGATAATTATTTTCCGACTTGTATCATCCGGTAAATTCACTATCCGGTTGACCATGCCACAAGCATTCGTCACGCTATTTTGCGAAGCAATAAAGGCGGTGCTGCGCACCTTGTCCGGCCACA
>NZ_GL882860.1:89612-90418 GCF_000195655.1 Klebsiella sp. MS 92-3 | reverse complement strand
GTCAGTGAAGGTTGGGTTAATTTGGCACGGCTCAGATTCGACATTGCGGGCTTTTTCGCTTAACGCGGCGAGCGTTTGCTCGGCTTCAGCGCGGTTGGCGAATACGCGGCTGTAGGAGGCGGTGCAGTCGGTGTTGTCAACAATCGTGCCAACATCCATACAGCAGCAAACCGGGGTTTCATCAGCGCTACATTTACTCATCGTAGATTTCCTCTGGAGATGCACCTTCGGTGCCAGAAAAATTATGTGTCTATTTTACGCCCTGTCCCCGGTAAGCCTCCAGCCGAGAATCGCTCTGCCGGCGTTAAGTGACAGAAATCACACTTAAAAATGATCTAAAACAAAAATCCCCTTCTGTCCCCCTTGCTCTCTCCGAGATTTTTGCCAGCTGGATCGCGTTTCTGTTATCACAATTGAAAAACTTCATAAACATACTTGCAACAAATCATCTGGTCAGACCTATACTCAGCGCACTGGTCTGATTTCTTGGTTGTACCGCAGACCCTACACTCCCGCGCTTCTGTTACGGCATGTAACATAGTTTAAAAAAAAATAACTCAATGAGGTTATGGGCATGAGCCAGAAAACCCGCTTTACCCAATCTGCCCTTGCAGTGGCTGTCGCACTTGTTTCCACCCAGGCCTGGTCAGCAGGCTTCCAGCTCAACGAATTCTCTGCATCGGGGCTGGGTCGTGCCTATTCCGGTGAAGGGGCGATCGCTGACGATGCTGGTAATGCCAGTCGTAACCCGGCATTAATTATGATGTTCGACCGCCCGACCATGTCGGCGGGGGCCGCGGTTTTTG
>NZ_GL882860.1:88337-89527 GCF_000195655.1 Klebsiella sp. MS 92-3 | reverse complement strand
GGGGGGGGGGGGCGCCGTGTTTGTCGACCCGGGCGTTAATGTTTCGGGCACCTCTCCCACCGGCAAGAGCCTGAAAGCAGACAATATCGCCCCGACGGCGTGGGTGCCCAACTTCCACTTTGTCGCGCCGATTAACGACCAATTTGGTTGGGGGGCGTCTATCACCTCTAACTATGGTCTGGCAACAGAGTATAACGATGATTATGCGGCCGGCAGCATGGGCGGTAAAACCGACCTGACCACCGCGAACTTCAACCTGAGCGGCGCCTACCGCCTCGACAGCAACTGGAGCTTCGGCTTAGGCTTTGACGCGGTCTACGCCAAGGCGAAGATCGAGCGCTATGCAGGCGATCTGGGGCAGATTGTCGCAGGCTCTGGCGCGCTGCCGCCGGCGCTGGCGGGCCAGGTAGCGAAGATCCCGGCCGACACGCAGATCGCCCATCTTAATGGCAACGCGTGGGGCTTCGGCTGGAACGCCGGGATCCTCTATGAGCTGGATAAGAATAACCGCTACGGTTTAACCTACCGTTCTGAGGTCAAGATCGACTTCGACGGTAACTACCGCAGCAGCCTGCCGGCGGCCTATAACCAGATCCTCGGCAACTTCGGCCTGCCGGCGGGCACCAGCGGCCAGACGACAAATGGTTCGCTAACCCTTAACCTGCCGGAAATGTGGGAGCTGTCCGGCTATAACCGCGTGGCGCCGCAGTGGGCGGTCCACTATAGCCTGACCTACACCAGCTGGAGTCAGTTCCAGGAGCTGAAAGCCACCGGCAGCAACGGCCAGACGCTGTTCTATAAAGAGGAAGGCTTCAAGGACGCCTATCGTCTTGCGCTGGGGACCACCTATTATTATGACGATAACTGGACCTTCCGTACCGGTATCGCCTTCGATGACAGCCCGGTGCCGGCTAATAACCGCTCTATCTCTATTCCGGACCAGGATCGCCTGTGGCTGAGCGCGGGTACCACCTACGCGTTCAATAAAGATGCCTCGGTTGACGTCGGCGTTTCATACATGCACGGGCAGCATGTTGAAATTAAGGAAGGCCCGTATACCTTCCGTTCCGAAGGAACCGCCTGGCTGTACGGCGCTAACTTCAACTACCGCTTCTGATAAGCAGCGCGCCACAAAAAAAAAGAGCAGGGAGGGACTGAGATTGTTTTTTTTTTTTTTTTTTTTTTTTTTT
>NZ_GL882860.1:64569-88252 GCF_000195655.1 Klebsiella sp. MS 92-3 | reverse complement strand
CCAGTTCATCCCTTTTGAGTACCAATCGCCGATCACTGTGAATCGATATCCTTCAGCTCATCCTGAATAGCCTGAGCATTCGGGTTGTCCGCCGGGGTCAGCTTACCGCCGTTGGCGATAAAGTCATGACGCTGGAAGTAGGCTTCACGCATCAGAATGTAAGGGTCGGAAGACTGGCGCAGCAGGCCGTCGGAATCCAGCAGCTGAGCACGTGTCTCAATCCCTTCCACCGCCCATTTACCGATCGACATCGGCCAGGTCAGCCAGGAGAGCACCGGATACAAGCCATCGGCCATATCGCCGCCTTCGTCGCGCAGGGTAAAGCTTCCATAGAACGGCAACTGAACATACGGGCCATAGCCAACGCCATAATGCCCAAGCGTACTGCCGAAACGATGTGGCTCAACCCGCTGTAGCTGCGGATTCGCCATCCCGGCCACATCGATAAGCCCACCCATACCGAGAATGGTGTTCAGGAAGAAGCGGGTAAAATGCACCATACCTTTATAGGGGTCGCCCTGCAGGAAGTAGTTCACCATCACTGCCGGCTCTTCCAGGTTACTGGTAAAATTGCTTAACCCGTTGCGCGCCGGCTGTGGGACGTAGTCGCGCCATGCCACCGCGACGGGGCGAAGCACGTAAGGATCAACCACGTTAAAGTTGAAGTTAAACATCGTGCGGTTAAACCCTTCTAACGGGTCTGAGCGCCCCTGCGGCCGATCGCCAGAGCTGGAACTGGCACATCCCACCAGCAATGTGGCGCCAAGCGCAAGCGCCGACAGGCGATAATTCATAGATGTCTCCCTGGTTTTTATGGCTATCGCGAGTTGCCATCCATGACGGAAAGACAACGCTTCCGCCCGTAAAGATGTGAGCGATTGTAACAGCACGTTGAACGATGTCTATATCACCCAAGTTGTTGATTTGATCTTAGCCTGGGAATAACGAAATCGCGGGGCTCCTATTCTACCGGAGCGACAAAAATCTGACGTTACCATTTTTGCGATTTCAGAGTATGCCCAGCCAGACGGCAGGGAAAGCCGCTACGCTATAACTATACAGATTGATAGCGAGGGCCACGAAATGGATGAACTAGACAATAACAAATTAAAGGCAGAGGATGACGAAAGAGAAGTGGAAAGTGAGGAAAATCAGCGTGGTGAAGAGATCGAAGTAAATGAAGATCGCCTTCCCTCGCGGGCGATGGCGATCCATGAACATATTCGCCAGGAAGGGGAAAAAGAGATGGAGCGCGATGCGCTGGCCCTGCTATGGTCAGCGATTGCGGCCGGCCTGTCGATGGGGGCCTCCCTGCTGGCGAAGGGAATTTTTCACGTCAAACTGGAGGGGATCCCGGGCGGTTTTTTGCTGGAAAACCTCGGCTACACCTTCGGCTTTATTATCGTAATTATGGCCCGCCAGCAGCTGTTCACTGAAAATACGGTCACCGCCGTTCTGCCGGTGATGCATAATCCCACCCTCGGTAACGTCGGTTTGCTGATGCGGCTATGGTCGGTGGTGCTGGCGGGCAATCTCATCGGTACCGCGGTGGCCGCATGGGCCTTCAATTATATGCCTATTTTTGATGAGCCAACCCGTCAGGCCTTTGTCAGCATTGCCGAAGACGTAATGAAAAACAGTCCGACAGAGATGTTCGCTAATGCGATTATTTCCGGCTGGCTGGTCGCCACCATGGTCTGGATGTTTCCTGTCGCCGGCGCCGCCAAAATCGTGGTGATTATTCTCATGACCTGGCTTATCGCCCTGGCGGATACCACCCATATTGTGGTGGGCTCGGTCGAGATCCTTTATCTGGTGTTTAATGGAAATCTGCCCTGGAGCGACTTTATCTGGCCGTTCGCCCTGCCGACCCTGGCGGGAAATATCTGTGGCGGGACCTTCATCTTCGCACTGCTGAGCCATGCGCAGATCCGTAACGATATGAGCAGCAAGCGAAAAGCGGAAGCCCACGCCCAGGCGGCGGAGAAAGGGAAAAAGGCCGACCGGACATAAAAAAAGCGCCCTGAGTGGCGAGGGTTTAAGCAGTCAGACGGTATGGCTCTTACTCAGGCGGGCAAAAAACGCTATACTCGTGCCGCCTTGTCCCCTTAGTTAAATGGATATAACGAGCCCCTCCTAAGGGCTAGTTGCAGGTTCGATTCCTGCAGGGGACACCATATAAACGTTGCCCGCCATTCACCACGATGACCTAAACGCCAGCCAGAACGTATTCTTCTCGTAATCATAATTAGCCAACGATTTCAGTATGGTTAGTCCTGCCAGAAAGGAACGTGTCTTTGTCAATCACGCACACAATAAACCGACAGCAACGCGCATTTCTGCGTACAATACCTTCTGACTTTTTCAGTCACTAGCCGCGACCTTTTACAACCTTCTCTGGACGATACAGGAGCCAGGCGTTGATATGAAACAGATCACCCTCAGCGATATGCAGCAGCAGAGCGAAGCGGCAGCCAGTGCTCCGCGCCTGCGTGCCCATCGCAATTTTCATCCCGAACTAAGCGACCCGATACAGCGTCTGGCCATCGCCATGGAACCCGGCACCTATATCCGCCCCCACCGGCACAGACATACCTTCGAACTTTTACTGCCGCTGAAAGGCCGATTTGTGGTACTGAATTTTGATGACCACGGCGTGGTTACCCGCCGGGTGGTGCTGGGTGAAACCTGCACGGCGCTGGAAATGGAAGCCGGTACCTGGCATACGGTGCTCTCGCTCGACGCAGGCGGCATGGTATTTGAAGTCAAACAAGGCGCTTATCAACCGCTTGCCGAAATGGACACTATGGCCTGGGCGCCTGCTGAAGGCCAGCCAGGCACTGCCGAAATGATGTCCTGGTATGCCATCGCGCAACCGGGTGACCGCTTCCTGTCTATGCCGCAATAACCACAGGTAGGTTCGACAGGCGCCGCAGGCGTCTGTTTGATACTTCCTGCCGACCACAAAGTTTGCCAAATTGACCGTCCCTTTTTTCGTGCTCCGCTCATACTCACCTTAAATATTGCTGCTAAACAGGAAGAAACGCTTATATTCAGCAAACTATTTTTCTCTACGAATAAGAGATGATAAGATAACGGGAAAGAGTAAATATGCGGCAGCAAAACAATAAAAACAGCCAATTTATCGATATATTATTCTCAATGTGAATGGATTTTGTTAATCAGGTAAAGGAAGTCAGCAGAAAAAATAAATCATTGTCATTGATGCTTTTGCTCACCATGGCGATTTATTTTTTCATCGACATACAATTCTTATGAATATTACAGAACGGAATATCTGGAAGCTAAATAATTTACCACCAATGGAGTATTGCTCTCTGGCGCGGGCGCAAAAATTATTAAACTGCGAACTGGAAGACATTCTTCACTGGCATGATATTGGCGCAATCAATCTATGTCTTAAGCTTAACCCAACGCCGGGAATATTAAAAATCGCCGTCCTCTCCCATCAGGAAAAAGAGGTAACCAGCGCGTTTAATCCATTTACCTCAGTCGAGGTAGGAGAAACAGTCTGGTCGCAACACTCCCATATCCGCAGCATTCTGCGACTTGAAGGCGATATTCCGACGATGGAAACCCTGCGCGGAAATACGGTAACCCAGTTCAACGTAAAGGTATTTGCTTCAGGGCTCTGGCATCCACACTGTCGGAACCTAATGGCGCTGCTGGAGGCGCCAGATGATATTCTTTTCGAAAACCGCCTCAGCATGATGCTGCCGGATAAACCATTTGTTTATTGTCATTTCATTCCAGAGGAAGACGAACGCCCCTCGATATCATTGAACCGCATCTATATCACCAGCCAGGCCATTGAGAAAATATACGCCCACAGTATTAGCGCCCGGCCTATGGACGTGACGAAAAATCCGCTACTGGATCAAACCCGTTACATCCAGCAGGAATTAACCGTCCTGCCGCAAAGTGAGGTATTGCTGGAATTTATCCATTATCTTGTTCAGTCCCATACTGTATTTAATGAGAAGTTGCAGAGTATGGCTGAGCCAGACAAGACTCAGCTCTTTCATCACGTGCTGGAAAGGCTTAAGGAAGAAGGCATGCTTATAGAGAATGCCCAGCCCGATGAAGGCGATATCGGCAGCGAAGCCAGCCGTGAGTCGCAGTTCGCCGGCGAGTAACGTAGTCCTTCAGGCAAGGGACTGGCGGCTTTCCTGCTCAATCGTTATCGCGTTCTCTCGGGCCAGGGTGATGAATTCGCGCGCTGCGGCGCTCTGCCAGGCGCCCTGCCGCTGCAATAAACAGGCCGTGCGCTGCAGCAGCGCAGGTCTTAGCTCAATCGCCACCACATCATCAAACTGTCCGGCGATCGCCGCCGGCAGCAGCGTTGCTAACGTTGTGCTTCGAATAACCGACAGAACGGCCCCGATGGAGTTGGCCTCCATCCGCACGTCTGGTTCGAGCCGATGAAGGCGGCAATAACGATCAATCTGCTCGCGGGTAGCAAACTCGCTGCTCAGTAAAATTAGCGGCTGGGCGTCGAGAGCCAGCAGTTGCAAGTCGCGCTCTCCTGCCAGCGGATGCGCACGGCTCACCACCAGAGCAAGCGTTTCCGTCAGCAGCGGCTGAACCACAATTTCCTGTGACCGGCTGTCGTCAAAGGCAATCCCCACATCCAGTTCATCCTCCAGCAGCATCGCCTCCATCCGCTCCTGGTTCATCTCCTGGATAAGCACTTTTACTCCAGGATAGCGTCGGTAGTACGCCTCCATCAGCGGGCCCAGCATATAGGTAGTGAAAGTTGGCGTCATAGCAATGCGGAGTTTACCGTGCTGGAGATCTTCTGCGTCATGCAAGGCGCGCCGACCTTCCTCAAGCTCGCGTAACGCGCGACGGGCATACTCCAGCCAGATCTCTCCAGCATCGGTCAGGCGAATACGTCGGCCAGAGCGGTCGAAAAGCTGAACCTCCAGCATCGCTTCCAGCTGGCGTATCTGCTGTGACAGCGCAGGCTGGGAGACATGCAGCGCCGCGGCGGCGCGGGAAAAGCCACAATGTTCAGCCACAGCGATAAAGTAGGAAAGTTGGCGCAGAAGCATCGGCCCACCTATAAGAAATTCCAATAGGCATTATCATAAATAAGTCTTTTAACTTATGAAACAAGAGACGTACCCTCTTCGCACGACCCTCAACATATTTCACCTTTAACATCGTTTTATGCAGGAGTGACTATGTCCGCTCACGATCGTTATCTTCAGCGCGCATTAGTGCTGGCAAAACAAAACATTGCTGACGGTGGGCGCCCCTTCGGCGCCGTGCTGGTGCGGAATGATGAGATTGTCGCTGAAAGCGTCAATACCTTTCATCTGAGCGGTGACCCAACGGCGCATGCCGAACTGAACGCCGTTCGCGATCTTGCCGCCAGACTGGGAAGCGCGGTGTTGCGCGAATGCGTCATCTATGCCAGCGGACAACCTTGCCCTATGTGCCTGAGCGCGCTCTATTTAACCGGCGTGCGGGAAGTGTTTTTCGCCAATAGCAATCAGGACGGGGAGCCTTTTCAGCTCTCGACCGCCGCGATTTATCAGCAGCTGCAGCAGCCGCTGGCCCAGCAAACGCTGCCGATCCATCATCGCCCGCAGCCGGAGGGAACTGAACTTTATCAGCGCTGGGCGGAACGGCAGTCATGACACCAGCGCTGCGACAGAACCTGACGCTGGCAGTCCTGGTACTGACTGGGATCAATATGCGGCCGCTGCTTACCTCCATTGGTCCTTTGCTGCCGGACATCCGCGCAGCCAGCGGCATGAGCTATACCCTGGCCGCACTCCTGACCGCGCTGCCGGTGATCGCGATGGGGGTGCTGGCGCTGGCCGCTGGCTGGGTCGATCGCTATATCGGTCAAAAGCGCAGTATTGCGCTGAGCCTGCTGATTATCGCGGCAGGCGCCCTGCTGCGGGAAATCGCCCCGAATAGTGGCTTACTGCTCACCAGCGCTCTGGCCGGAGGAATTGGCATCGGCATTATTCAGGCCGCCATCCCGGCGGTAATTAAGCACCTCTTTCCCCGACGGACGCCGCTGGTGATGGGACTATGGTCAGCGGCGCTGATGGGCGGCGGCGGGTTAGGCGCCGCGTTCACCCCATGGCTGGCGTCACATAGCGCGGCCTGGCATGATGCGCTAGCCTGGTGGGCGCTCCCTGCGCTCCTGGCTCTGCTCAGCTGGCTGGCGATTTGTCGGCATTTGCCTCGCGCACCGCATCAGACCAGCGCTTCCCCCCGGGTCGCGATTATTGGCCAGCGCCGCGCCTGGACGCTGGGACTCTATTTCGGACTGATCAATGCCGGTTACGCCAGCCTGATCGCCTGGCTGCCTCCTTACTACATCCAGCTAGGCGACAGCGCCCAGTACAGCGGTTCGCTGCTGGCGCTGCTGACCGTCGGGCAAACCGCCGGCGCGCTGCTGCTCCCGGCGCTGGCTCGCCAGGAGGATCGGCGCCAGCTTCTTCTGCTAGCGCTGGCGCTACAGCTGATTGGCTTCTGCGGCTTTATCTGGCTGCCAGAGCATTTCTCTGCGCTCTGGGCCATTGCCTGCGGCGTGGGATTGGGCGGCGCGTTTCCTCTGTGCCTGGTGCTGGCGCTGGATCACGCCGGACAACCGGCGGTGGCCGGCAGGCTGGTAGCCTTTATGCAGGGGATCGGATTTATCATCGCCGGTCTGTCGCCCTGGCTTTCAGGCCTGCTGCGTAGCCTGAGCGGGAACTACACGCTTGACTGGTCCTGGCATGCGATCTGCGTCCTGCTACTCATGGCGCTGACGCTGCGCTTTATCCCGGCACACTACCCGGCCGAGTGGCGACAGCGCGCCTCAGACCTGCCCTCAACCGACGGCGGCGCGTGGCAAAGATAATGCCGCGCGCTCTCGTTGGCCTTCTCCGCCCGCCCCATCGCTAAAACCCGTTTCCTTCGCGTCGCTGGCGCTAAATTTATTACCCTGTGAAATTAATGTGTCGCCGAATCACGACACTCGTAAGTAACTAAAAATTAATAAAAAAATGCCTCTTGTTTCCCTGATTTTTTAGGCGTACATTAGCGCCATCTGGAGCACTAAACGCACAGAATTACGGGCTGCTGCAGGGTGAAGTTACACTGGCGACAGCCCTTGAAAAACAGAACAATTAATTCATTTGAACGTCGCACAAGCGCGTGGAGTGATGAGTCGTGAAATACTTCTTTATGGGCCTCTCTTTTATGGTCATCGTTTGGGCCGGTACTTTTGCCCTGATGATCTAGACTGCAGCGGTGTCAAAAAAAACGGGAGCCTTCATGCTCCCGTTTTTATTTTGCCGTGCTGCCCGCAGCGCTAGCTCGCGGAGGCCAGCAGACCATCCGCGCGGAACATCGCCTTGATACCGCGGATCGCCTGGCGCGTACGGTCCCGGTTCTCGATCAGCGCGAAGCGGACGTGGGTATCACCATAGTCGCCAAAGCCAATCCCCGGCGAGACGCAAACCTTCGCTTCATTAAGCAGCTTTTTCGCAAACTCCAGCGACCCCATGGCGGCGTAAGGTTCCGGTATTTTCGCCCACACGTACATAGACGCTTTCGGACACTCCACCATCCAGCCGGCCTCATGAAGCCCTTTGACCAGCACATCGCGACGGCGCTTATACTGTTCGGCAATATCGCGCACGCACTGCTGATCGCCCTCCAGCGCAGCTATCGCCGCCACCTGCAGCGGAGTAAAAGTCCCGTAGTCATGATAGCTTTTGATACGAGCGAGGGCATTCACCAAAGTCTTATTACCCACCATAAAGCCAATGCGCCAGCCGGCCATGTTATAGCTTTTCGACAGGGTAAAGAACTCGACGGCGACATCTCGCGCGCCGGGCACCTGCATGATGGAGGGCGCTTTCCAGCCGTCATACACGATATCGGCATAGGCCAGATCGTGGACGACCAGAATGTCATACTGCTTCGCCAGAGCGACAACCTTTTCAAAGAAATCCAGTTCGACGCACTGCGCGGTCGGATTTGAGGGAAAGCCAAGGATCATCATCTTCGGCTTCGGATAGCTCTCGCGGATGGCGCGTTCCAGCTCGTTGAAGAAATCCACCCCTTCCACCAGCGGCACTGAGCGCACCTGCGCCCCGGCGATTACCGCACCATAGATATGAATCGGATAGCTGGGGTTCGGCACCAGTACGGTGTCGCCATGATCCAGCGTCGCCAGCATCAGGTGCGCCAGCCCCTCTTTCGAACCAATGGTGACGATCGCCTCCGATTCCGGATCGATATCGACGTTATAGCGTTCTTCATACCAGCGTGAAATGGCGCGACGCAGGCGCGGGATCCCCCGCGAGGTAGAGTAACCATGGGTGTCAGGCCGTTGAGCAACGGTGCAGAGTTTTTCCACGATATGCGGCGGCGTCGCGCCATCGGGATTACCCATACTGAAATCGATAATATCTTCGCCGCGCCGACGCGCAGCCATTTTCAGTTCAGCAGTAATGTTAAAAACGTACGGAGGGAGACGATCGATACGCGTAAAACGGCGTTCAGGACTGGATTCAGCCATAGGTTCCTCTAATTAACGTTAGCGCCCGGACCGTCCGAGCGACGCTGCCGCTGTTGCGGCTCGTTTAGAAAATAACCTGAAAAAATTCATGTTGTCGAGAGGCCCGTTAAAAAATATTCCCTGGCATATAAAACGGGTATCGACTGCGCTAAATGCGGCAGTTCATGGGCGGAATAATCCCGGGTTGTATAAAAGTGGTAACACACTGATATCTTTCTTAACACAGAATATTATCGTTAATGGCGAAGACCGCCGCTATCGCGATGCTTTTTAATTAATCCCCTTTAAAAAGTGCGACTTTTCCGCTTTATGGTTCCACGGCTGGTCTTCTGCCGTCAGGTTTTTTATCATGTCCCTTTCTGGCCACTGACGCGGCGCACCCATGCACGAAATCTTTACTATGATGCTGGCGGTCTATGATCGTGCGGCCCTGATGCTTATTTGCCTCTTTTTCCTTATTCGCCTGCGCCTGTTCCGCGAACTGTTGCATAAGTCGGCCCATACTCCGAAAGAGCTGCTGGCGGTGACAGCCATTTTCTCGCTGTTCGCGCTATTTAGTACCTGGTCCGGCGTCCCGGTTGAGGGGTCCCTGGTGAACGTCCGCATTATCGCCGTGATGTCCGGTGGGATCCTGTTTGGTCCCTGGGTGGGCGCGATTGTCGGGGCGATTGCCGGCGTGCACCGCTATTTGATTGATATCGACGGCGTGACCGCGGTGCCCTGCTTTATCACCAGCATTGTCGCCGGCCTGCTGTCGGGGTTGATTAATCGTAAAGTGGCCCGCGAACAACGGTGGAAAATCGGCATTCTGGCGGGGATGATGTGTGAAACTCTGACCATGATCCTGGTGGTGGTCTGGGCGCCTTCCCTGAGTCTCGGCGTAGATATTGTTTCGAAAATTGGTATCCCGATGATCCTCGGCAGCGTCTGCATCGGCTTTATCGTGCTGCTGGTGCAGAGCGTTGAAGGGGAAAAGGAGGCCAGCGCGGCGCGGCAGGCGAAACTGGCGCTCGATATCGCCAACAAAACCCTGCCGCTGTTTCGACACGTTAACAGCGATTCTCTGCGCCAGGTTTGCGAGATTATCCGCCGCGACATTACCGCCGACGCGGTGGCGATCACCAATACCGAGCACGTGCTGGCCTACGTGGGCGTCGGTGAAGCCAACTATCAACGCCACGACGATATGATTAGCCCCACCACCCGGCAGGCGATTCGTTATGGGAAAATCATCATAAAAAACAATGACGAAGCCCACCGCACCCCGGAGATCCACTCCTTGATGGTGATCCCGCTGTGGGAAAAAGGGGTGGTGACCGGCACGCTAAAAATCTATTACTGCCACGCCCATCGCATCACTTCGACGCTGCAGGAGATGGCGATTGGCCTGTCGCAAATAATCTCCACCCAGCTGGAAGTCTCCCGCGCCGAACAGTTGCGGGAGATGGCCAACAAAGCGGAGCTGCGCGCCCTGCAAAGCAAAATTAACCCGCATTTTTTATTTAATGCGCTGAACGCGATCTCCTCCTCGATTCGCCTTAATCCGGACACCGCGCGCCAGCTCATTTTTAATCTGTCGCGCTACCTGCGCTATAACATCGAATTAAAAGACGATGAGCAGATTGATATCAAACGAGAGCTGTATCAGATCAAAGATTATATCGCTATTGAACAGGCGCGATTCGGCGACAAGCTGACGGTCATCTACGATATTGACGACGACGTCAGCTGCGTGATCCCGAGCCTGCTTATCCAGCCGCTGGTGGAAAATGCCATTGTTCACGGTATTCAACCCTGTAAAGGCAAAGGCGTGGTGACGATCGGCATTAACGAGTGCGGCAATCGGGTACGCATCAGCGTTCGCGATACGGGCAACGGTATCGATCCCGTCGTGGTCGCCCGCGTGGAAGCCGATGAGATGCCGGGTAACAAAATCGGCCTGCTCAATGTGCATCATCGGGTGAAACTTCTCTACGGCGAGGGTTTGCATATCCGCAATCTGACGCCGGGAACCGAAATCGCCTTTTATGTCCCCAATAACTCTACGCCGCAGGCGCTGACGGAGTCGCTGTTGTCATGAGCGGAGAAAAGATGAAAGTTATCATTGTGGAGGATGAGTTTCTGGCCCAGCAGGAGCTCTCCTGGCTTATTAACACCCATAGCCAGATGGAGATCGTCGGCAGCTTTGACGACGGCCTGGACGTGCTGAAATTTCTCCAGCACAACAAGGTCGACGCCATCTTTCTCGATATCAATATTCCGTCGCTCGACGGGGTTCTGCTGGCGCAAAACATCAGCCAGTTTGCCCATAAACCTTTTATCGTCTTTATCACCGCGTGGAAAGAACATGCGGTGGAAGCCTTTGAGCTGGAAGCCTTTGACTACATCCTGAAACCCTACCAGGAGTCGCGCATCATCAATATGCTGCAAAAGCTGACCACCGCCTGGCAGCAGCAAAATAACGCTGCTTCAGGATTAGCCAGCGCGGCGCCACGGGAAAACGACACCATCAATCTGATCAAAGATGAGCGGATCATCGTCACCAGTATTCATGATATTTATTATGCCGAGGCGCATGAAAAGATGACATTCGTCTATACCCGCCGGGAGTCATTCGTCATGCCGATGAACATTACTGAATTCTGCAGCAAACTGCCCACCGCGCATTTCTTCCGCTGCCACCGCTCGTATTGCGTAAATCTCAGCAAAATTCGGGAAATTGAGCCGTGGTTCAACAACACCTATGTGCTGCGCCTGCGTGACCTGGAGTTTCAGGTTCCGGTCAGTCGCAGTAAAGTGAAAGAGTTTCGCCAGCTGATGAATCTGTAGAGAGCGGAAAGCACCGCCATCCGGGCTACGACGGGAGCCCGGGGGAAGAATGCTTAAAGCACCTGACCCAGCGTCTGACGCAGATGCGCGCCGGAGCCCAGCAGGCCTGGGTTATCATGCACAATCAGGTAAACCGGGATATCCTGAACATAAGCTTTAAAACGGCCTTTGTCTTCAAAACCGCCGCGGAAACCAGAGGCTTTAAAGAACTCCAGGAAGCGCGGCACGATGCCGCCGGCGATATACACCCCGCCAAACGTCCCGAGGGTCAGCGCCAGGTTACCGCCGAAGCGTCCCATAATGACGCAGAACAGCGACAGCGCCCGACGACAGTCGGTGCAGCTGTCCGCCAGCGCTCGCTCGGTCACCTCACGCGGCTGCAGGTTCTCCGGCAGTCGGCCGTCCGATTTGACAATCGCGCGATACAGGTTGACCAGCCCGGGACCTGAGAGCACGCGTTCTGCGGAAACATGCCCCAGCTCGGCGCGTAGCTCTTCCAGAATGATCCCTTCTTCTTCGCTGTTCGGGGCAAAATCAACATGACCGCCTTCGCCCGGCAGGCTGACCCAACGCTTATCAACGTGGACCAGATGCGCCACGCCGAGCCCGGTCCCGGCGCCATAAACGGCGATCGGTTTGCCCGCTACCGGCGCACTGCCGCCAAACTGAATAAGGTGCTCAGCTTTCAGCATCGGAATGGCCATTGAAACAGCGGTAAAATCGTTAATTATCTCCAGATGGGCAAAGCCGAGGTTACGCTTCATTTCGGCGATAGAGAAAGCCCAGGTATGGTTGGTCATCGCCACCCAGTCGCCGGTAATCGGGCATGCGATGGCGATACAACCTTCGTTGACCGTTACCTGGTGCTCCTCGAGGTAGACGCGCACCACTGCCTCCAGACTGGGGTAATCGAGCCCGGAATAGGTCTTTGCGCGAGAGATCTCTCCACTCGCCAGATCACATAGCGCCAGGCGGGCGTTGGTCCCCCCGACATCTCCTACTAAAGCAAATTTTGTCATTCCGTTACGGCTCCGCTAAAGTCAAAATAAATCTTTTGGCACACTGTAAATTCATGGCGGCTTAACAACAACGTCCAACGCGCAGACGCCCCTTGTTTAGCGACACAGGTCACATTTAGTTTGTAATCTATGCAAGGTAGCCTGTAAAGGACGCGCCGGATATCAGATGTCACCTTAACTTTATCGTTTCAGCACCATTTGCATCGACGGTCTCCGCTGACGAAGGCAAAGTAGTGCTCCAGCACTTTTACAAGGACATTTCCATGCTCCATCCTCGCGCCAGAACAATGCTGATCCTGTCGGTGCCGGCCATCCTGATAGGCATCGCCTGCAGCCTGATCCTGATCGTGGCGATGAAGGTTGCCGCGCTGCTGCAGCGCGTGCTGTGGAGCAATCTGCCCGCGCAGTTGGGGGTGAGCGCCGACAGCCCGCTGTGGATCATCGCCATGCTGACGGCGACAGGGATCGCGGTGGGTCTGGTCATTCGTTACAGCCCCGGGCACGCCGGGCCGGATCCAGCGACCGAGTCGTTAATCGGCGCTCCCATTGCCACCGGCGCGCTGCCCGGACTCCTGGCCGCGCTGATCCTCGGCCTCGCCGGCGGCGTCAGCCTCGGCCCGGAGCATCCGATTATGGTGGTGAATATCGCGCTGGCTGTCGCCGTCGGCTCCCGACTGTTTCCGCGCGTCAGCTCGCTGGACTGGACCATCCTCGCGGCCTCAGGCACCATCGGCGCCCTCTTCGGTACCCCGGTTGCCGCCGCGCTGATTTTTTCGCAAACCCTCAATAGCAGCAACGATACGCCACTGTGGGATCGCCTCTTTGCTCCCCTCCTCGCCGCCGCCGCCGGCGCGTTGACGACGGATCTGTTTTTCCATCCCCATTTTTCGCTGCCGATCCCGCACTATGGTCAGATGCGCTTCGTTGATATTCTCAGCGGCATTATCGTCGCCCTGATCGCTATCGCCGTCGGCATGGTGGCCGTCTGGTGTCTGCCGCGACTGCATGCCCTGATGCATCGGTTGAAAAATCCAATCCTGACCCTCGGCATCGGCGGGCTGCTGCTGGGGATCGTGGGGACGATAGGCGGGCCCTTAACGCTATTTAAAGGGCTGGATGAGATGCAGCAGCTGGCCTTCAGCCAGACGCTAACCGCCGCGGATTTTCTGCTTATCGCGCTGGTCAAACTGGCGGCCCTGGTTCTTGCCTCAGCCAGCGGCTTTCGCGGCGGGCGAATTTTCCCGGCGGTGTTCGTCGGGGTAGCGCTGGGGCTGATGCTGCATGCTCATGTTGACGCGGTGCCGGCGGCAATCACCGTTTCCTGCGCGATCCTCGGCATGGTGCTGGTCGTCACTCGCGACGGCTGGTTGAGCCTGTTTATGGCCGCCGTGGTGGTCCCGGATACGACTTTGCTGCCGCTGTTGTGTATGGTGATGCTCCCGGCCTGGCTGCTGCTGGCCGGGAGACCGTTGATGATTGCCAAACGGGATACCGATTAAACGCGGCTGTTTCGCTCCTCAAGGGCCTGCGTCACCGCGCGCAGGAAATCGGGGATATCCATTTTCGGCAGCATCACTTCTACCAGGGTGAGGGTATCGGAGGTGATGCTCTCCGTCATCGCCTCCCGCAGTTCAGACGTCTGAGTGACCCGCCGGCAGCGCGAAGCAACGTCAGGGGCGAAGGCTTCCGGCAGCCGCTGCCAGTCCCACAGAGCGATGTCATTGTAGCGCTGCTCTGGACCATGAATCGCCCGTTCCACGGTATACCCTTCGTTATTCAGCAGCAGAATAAGCGGCTTTTGCTTATCACGCAGCATGGAGCCCATCTCCTGAATGGTCAGTTGGGCCGCGCCATCGCCGACAATTAGCACCACCCGCCGCTCCGCCGCCGCGGTTTGTGCGCCATAGGCGGCCGGGAGAGTAAAACCAATCGAGCCCCACAGCGGCTGGACGATCAGCGATGCTTCAGAGGGCAGCTTCAGCGCCGCAATGCCAAAGGCGGCCGTCCCCTGATCGGCGAGAATAATATCCCCCGGACGCAGGGCGCCCTGCACCGTCGCCCAGAAATTTTTCTGGGTCAACTCGCCTTCAGCGCCCTCCTCAGCCTCCGGCGCCACGACCTGAGGCGTAGCCCACTCCGCCGCCAGCGGGGCGGAAAGCGTCATCAGCGCGGCCAAAGCCTTATCCATCGGCACCCCGCTGAACCAGTGATCGCCCACCCTGACGGCGAAGGGCTGGATCTCAATAGTCTTTTCCCGCGCCAGATGTTGGGTAAATCCTGCGGTGATGGTGTCGGTGAAGCGCGTGCCAATGCAGATGATGGTGTCGGCGTTTTCAATCGCCTCCCGGGTCTGCGGCGCGCTGGCAATCCCGCTGTAGGTGCCGACAAACCCGCTCTGCTGCTCATCAAACAATCCCTTGCCCATGAGCATCGTCGCATGGGCGACAGGCGTTTTCGCCACCCACTCCCGGAGCGTCTTCTGCAGGCCATAACGTTGCGCCAGGAAGTCCGCCAGCAGGGAAATGCGTCGGCTGCCCCGCAGCAGGCGGCTGGCATGTTCGCAGAACCCGGCAAGCTGGTTTTCATCCGCCGGAGCGGGCTCCACCAGCAAGCGCTGGGCTGGGGCAATCGCTGCCGCTCTGGCGACATCGGCTGGCAGCATCAAATAGCCGGGGCGATGATGCGTCAACATATCGCGCAGCACACGGTCGATTTCATGGCAGGCGTTGCCGGCGGTCAGCAGCGCCTGGCTACAGGTGATCTGCTCGCTCATGCGGGCGAAATGGCGAAAATCGCCATCGCCGAGGGTATGGTGCAGCAGTTCGCCGCGCTGCTGGGCGCCGGTAGAGGGCGCACCGACGATATGCAATACCGGAATATGTTCCGCATAGCTACCCGCAATGCCGTTCAGCGCGCTCAATTCGCCGACGCCGTAAGTGGTCAGCAGCGCACCGGCTCCTTTGATGCGCGCATAGCCGTCAGCGGCATATGCCGCATTCAGCTCGTTGGCGCAGCCGACCCACCCCAAGGCGCTGTGCGCGATGACGCGATCGAGAAACTGTAAGTTGTAATCTCCCGGCACGCCGAACAAGCGGTCAATACCGCAGTCGACAAGGCGATCCAGCAGATAATCCCCAATAGTGTAGGTCGGTTGCATATCCATTATCCTCATTTTGGTGCAGGTGTAATTTGAGTATTGAATAAGCGATCCGCCTGTCCAGATGGGAGGTGATAATGGCAGTGTAAAGCAATAATTACGCAGAAAAAGCAGTGTACTCCACGCAGAACATTGTTTAGTGTAAACGTATACACATCCTGTTTTGTCGGCGGAGGAAGAATGGTTTACCAGGCAAGCACCACGCGATATCAAACGATGGAGTACCGTCGCTGCGGCCGCAGCGGTCTGCAGCTACCGGCTATTTCCCTTGGCCTGTGGCATAACTTTGGCGATGAAACGCGAGTGGAAACTAGCCGGCAGATGCTCCTGCACGCTTTTGACCTCGGTATAACCCATTTCGATTTGGCCAACAACTATGGGCCGCCGCCGGGCTCGGCGGAAAGCAACTTTGGCCGTATCCTGAAAGAGTCGCTCCTGCCTTATCGCGATGAGTTAATCATCTCCACTAAAGCAGGTTACACGATGTGGGACGGCCCTTACGGCGACTGGGGATCGCGAAAATATCTGGTAGCCAGTCTTAACCAGAGCCTTAAACGCATGGGGCTGGAATACGTCGATATTTTTTACCATCACCGGCCTGATCCACAGACGCCGCTGATGGAAACGATGCGTGCGCTCGATCATCTGGTTCGTCAGGGTAAAGCGCTATATGTCGGGATCTCCAACTATCCTCTGGCCCAGGCGCGGGAGGCGGTGAAGATCCTTAACGACCTCGGCACCCCCTGCATCATCCACCAGCCTCGCTACTCGATGTTCGAACGCGGCGTGGAAGAAGGACTGCTGGATTTTCTGCAGACGGAAGGGATTGGAAGCATAGCGTTTTCACCGCTGGCCGGTGGGCAACTTACCGACCGCTATCTCAACGGCATTCCGGCCGACTCGCGCGCCGCCAGCAGCAGTCGTTTTCTGCAGCCGGAGCAACTGACTCCAGCCCGATTAGAAAAAATTCGTCAGCTTAACAGGCAGGCGGAAGCGCGTGGGCAGAAGCTGTCGCAGATGGCGCTGGCCTGGGTGTTGCGCGAAGAGAAAGTCACCTCGGTGCTGATCGGCGCCAGCAAAACCGCGCAACTGGATGATGCCGTCGGCATGCTGCTGAATCGCCATTTCACCACCGAGGAGTGCGCGGCCATCGACGCCATCCTTGCGCTGTAAAGCAAATGTTACTTTAGCAAAAAGTGCTCTTTCCTGCGCTTTCGGAGTTCGTCCGATGCGGCGGGTCTTTACCGACCCGTAATATCAGGTTAACAGGCCGCTTACGGCCCCGATCGTGAAGGAGAAGAGTATGTTCAGGTCACTGATTCTGGCAGCAGTACTGCTGGCCGCAGGGCCACTGGTCGCTAACGCTGGTGAAATCACCCTGCTGCCATCGGTAAAATTACAAATAGGCGATCGTGACAATTACGGTAACTACTGGGACGGTGGCAGCTGGCGCGACCGTGATTACTGGCGTCGTCACTATGAATGGCGTGATAACCGTTGGCATCGTCATGACAACGGCTGGCACAAAGGCTGGTACAAAGGCAGAGATAAAGCCTGGGAGCGCGGCTATCGTGCTGGCTGGAACGACCGCGATGACCACCGCGGCGGCTGGGGACGCGGCCCGGGTGGGCGCGGTCACGGTCATGGACATGGCCATCACTAACAAACGAAAAAGGGAGCCCATCGGCTCCCCTTTACTTTATTCAGCATCAGGAATCAATTAATCCAGCCCGAGCAGCGACCCCACTATTAACCAGCCGTTCAGGCTCACCACAATAGCGACTATCGCCCAGCCGATGCCTCTCACCCAACGGGTATTCACCAGGTCCCCCATCAGCTTCGCATTGCTGGTAAATATCAGCAGCGGCACCAGGGCAAGCGCAATGCCAAAGCTGAGCAACACCTGACTCATTACCAGGATGCGCGTAGGATCCAGCCCCAGCAGAATGACGACAAACGACGGCAGCATGGTGATCGCCCGGCGAAACCACAGCGGAATATGAAAGCGGATAAACCCCTGCATAACGACCTGACCTGCCAGAGTGCCCACCACGGTCGACGATAAACCGGCGGCAATCAGGCTGAGGCCAAAGATGGTCGCCGCCGCGTGGCTCAGCAGCGGCTCCAGCGTCATGTAGGCCTGATCGAGATCGGCGACGCCGGTATGGCCATTAAAGTGGAATGCCGCCGCAGCGGTCGCCATCATCGCCAGATTGACGAACCCGGCAATGGTCATGGCGATCGCCACATCCCAGCGGGTCGCGTTATAGCGTTCTTTTCGCGTTCCGCCATGCAGATGCTGAGTCAGCGATGAGTGTAAGTAGATAACGTGCGGCATGATTGTCGCACCCAGTACCCCGGCGGCTAAGAATACCGCCTCCCCGTTGGGCAGCGTGGGGATCACCAGCCCTTTCGTCAGAGGAGCCAGCGCGGGCTGGGAAAAGATCAACTCCACGACATAGGCCACGGCGACAAACAGCAACAATCCACCGATCACCTTCTCCAGTGGTTTTTGTCCGCGCCGCTGCAGCATCAGGATCAGAAAAGTCGCCACCCCGGTCAGCACCGCACCCTGCAGAAGCGATACGCCGAGTACCAGCTTAAAACCAATTGCGGCGCCGATAAATTCAGCCAGATCGGTGGCCATAGCGATAATTTCCGCCTGTACCCAGTAAAACCAGACAACAGGACGCGGGTAATGGTCGCGGATCTGCTCGGCCAGGTTTTTGCCGGTGGCAATGCCCAGTTTGGCAGAAAGCACCTGGATCAGCATCGCCATCAGGTTAGCCCACACCACGACCCACAGCAGCTGGTAGCCAAAGCTGGCGCCGGCCTGAATGTTAGTGGCGAAATTACCCGGATCGATATAGCCAATGGCAGCGACGAAAGCCGGGCCCATTAAGGCGAGCTTCACCTTGCGCGCGGCGCGACTACTGCTATTCTCAACGCGACTGCTAGTCATCTTCTGCCTCTGGAAATATAGCCTTTGCTATGTTTCATGCTATCAAAATGCGAATGATTATCAAGTTCATTTAGAATGGAGATAATGATTGCTGTGATAGAAGGGAACAATAGCTGGCCGGAAATGAAATACGGGCGTCAGAAAACGAGATCCAGCCCGCTATTAAGAGTAGTACAAGAATGCAACTTTTAAAACCTTTACGTAACATAACAAAAGTGGATGTTGGATCACTATTTTTGCCATTGGTCACAGTTCCTTGCAATAGTGTGCAATTGATCTCGTTTTCTTTAAAGCCGTTGCATAGAATGTGCACGGAAATTTAACCTGCCTCATATTTGGAGCAACTATGGACCGCGTCTTGCATTTTGTCCTCGCGATCGTTGTGGTGGCTATACTGGCCCTGTTGGTCAGCCATGACCGCCAAAAGATCCGTATTCGTTATGTTGTTCAACTGCTTGTCATTGAAGTCCTGCTGGCCTGGTTCTTCCTCAACTCCGATATTGGTCTGGGTTTTGTGAAAGGATTTTCCGAGATGTTTGAAAAACTCCTCGGGTTTGCCAACGAAGGGACAAACTTCGTGTTCGGCGGCATGAACGATAAAGGCCTGGCCTTCTTCTTCCTCAAAGTTTTGTGCCCTATCGTCTTTATTTCGGCTTTGATCGGCATTTTGCAGCATATTCGTATCCTGCCGATTGTCATTCGCGCGATCGGTACCGTCCTGTCGAAAGTTAACGGCATGGGCAAGCTGGAGTCCTTCAACGCCGTGAGCTCGTTGATCCTCGGCCAGTCGGAAAACTTTATCGCGTATAAAGATATTCTCGGCAAAATGTCGCGCAACCGCATGTACACCATGGCGGCGACGGCGATGTCCACCGTGTCCATGTCCATCGTAGGCGCTTACATGACCATGCTGCAGCCAAAGTATGTCGTTGCGGCGCTGGTGCTCAACATGTTCAGCACCTTTATCGTTCTGTCATTAATTAACCCTTACCGCGTGGAAGAGAGCGAAGAAAATCTGCAGATGTCGAATCTGCACGAAGGTCAGAGCTTCTTCGAGATGCTGGGCGAGTATATTCTGGCAGGTTTTAAAGTCGCGATTATCGTGGCGGCGATGTTGATCGGCTTCATCGCGCTGATCTCGGCGCTGAATGCCCTGTTCGCCACCGTGACCGGTTGGTTCGGCTATAGCATTTCCTTCCAGGGTATCCTCGGCTATATCTTCTACCCGGTCGCCTGGGTGATGGGTGTGCCGGCAAGCGAAGCGCTGCAGGTGGGCAGTATTATGGCTACCAAACTGGTCTCCAATGAATTCGTCGCCATGATGGATCTGCAGAAAATTGCCTCGACGCTCTCCTCGCGCGCGGAAGGCATTATCTCTATCTTCCTGGTCTCCTTCGCCAACTTCTCATCTATCGGTATTATTGCCGGGGCGATCAAAGGTCTGAACGAAGAACAGGGCAACGTAGTTTCTCGCTTCGGTCTGAAGCTGGTGTACGGCTCCACGCTGGTTAGCGTGTTGTCCGCCTCGATTGCGGCGCTGGTTCTGTAACAGACGTCAGTCATCTGAGCCGGGCAATGCCCGGCTTTTTTTTGCCCGACATTCACCCAGCGGCTGTGGTTTACCGATCAGATAACCCTGCAGATAATTCACGCCCAGCTCCAGCAAGCGCGCTTTTTGCGGTTCGCTTTCGACATATTCCGCCACCACGCTCATCTGTTTCGCCCGCGCCATCTCGACAATCGATTTCACCATGATGGCGTCCAGCGGGTCCGTGAGGATGTCGCGGACGAAGCAGCCGTCAATCTTAATGATATCGGCCTGTAGATGTTTCAGACGTTCATAGTTCGCATAGCCGGTGCCAAAGTCATCAATAGCGATGGCGCAGCCAAACGCGCGCAACGCTTCAAGATTTTGCCGACTGGTGTCCGCATTAGAGAAGGCCTGCTCTTCGGTCACCTCAATAGTTATAAGTTCTGGCGAGACGCTATAGCGTTGAAACAGCGCGATAATCTGCCCTGCGCTGTTCTTTTGCATCAGAGTTGCAGGCAGCAGGTTGACCGAGAATCGCTGGCCGGGATGCTTATGGAGCATACTGAACAAGGTCTCCAGCACCAGCATGTCAAAACGTTGGCTGAGGTTAAACTGCACAATCAGCGGAATGAATCGGTCGGGCATAATGACGCTATCGCCACAGCGCATGCGCGTGAGGATCTCATGATAACCCTCCCCCTCCGGATTCTGAATCGGTTGCGCATAGAGCATCAGCGCGCGATCTTTGAGCACTTGCTTGACGCGCATAAGGAGGCGCACCTGCTCGGTAGTTTGATCCACTACCAGATCCTGCTCCTCGTCCAGCGCCAGCACCCGACGTTCACTGCCCGCCTGTTCGGAAAGCCAGCTTAGCTGGCCCAGCATCTGGTAAAGTCCCTCACCCTGGCCGTCATCGCGGCCCCAGGCCGCGCCAAACTCCAAATCCAGCGGCTGATTGTGCCAGCTGAACTTTTTGTGGTTGAGGACCGCGACCATGTGATTCAAGCGGGACGACGGCTCCGGCCCATCAAGCACGAGGATCAGTTCGCTGCCCGGTACCTGGAAGACTTTATCCGCCGCTCCCAGCAGCGGTTGCAGCGCCCGAATAATCTGCCGTTTACAGTCCACCCCCATCATCAGACCATAATGCCGACTGAGAAAGTCGAGATTATCAATACGCAGGCTGCAGATAGCCTGCTGAGGACAGCTCTGTAAATGGCTCTCCAGCGCGCGCAGGTTAGGCAAGCCGGTCAGCGGATCCTCTTCCGCCTGGCTACGCCAGCGGCGTTTGTTGCGGTCGCTGCGGGCATAGATGTCGGCCATATAAAACAAACAGATAGTAAAGGAGATCAGAACCGACAGCACAAAGGAGAGTGAATACTCGCTTTGCACCCCCTGGAGAAAGTTTTTGTTATATACCACCAGCAAAAAGGCCGAGACAGACCATGAAATACGCAATAGCGCATGGCCTATTCGACTGATACCGATAAAGTAGACAATAAAAATAACCGGAACTAAATAACCGGCAATAAATTCAGACTGATACGGCGCACACAATAGCGTTAATATCACCGCCAACGCGATAAACCAATATAGGGTAAAGGAGCGATATTGCGGTGCCAGCCACGGTAAACATTCCTGCTGCCAGAAACGTCGGGCGTAGCGCGGACTGATAATCATCCGCATTGGATAATAAAGAAACGTCGTAAAAATTAATGCCGCACTGATTAAACTTTGGATATCTATTACAGTATAAATCAACGGCATACTACCAAAGTAACTGGTAATAGCTAATGGAAACGCAAAATATTGTCCGGCGAGATACATGGTGATTTTCAGGAGCACCGGCGCGAAGAAGCCGCCCCAGAAGATCCGCGCCCCCATATGTTTTGCCGTTGGACCGCAGCGCCAGCGCTTCCCCACCAACAGTCGCAGAATAGCGCAGGAGACAAACACGGCGAACAGTTGACAAAAAAGTAAGATAAACGCCTGCGGCAGCGTTAATTTAATGAGAAAACTATTGGTGATGGCAAACGCGAGAATTAATGGCGCAATTGCATAGCGGCCAAAGATAAAAATAACAGAAAACATCACGCTGATTGGCAGCCAGGCAATATAAATAAGGTTGCCGTCAATTATCGTTTGCGGTGAAATAAAACGAGCCAGCGGAATAGCGACTAAACAAATGATAAAGGCCAATAGAGTTTTTTTGATATTAATGTTAATTTTATCAAGCATTATTGTTAATTAAAACTCCAGAAACCTCATCACGTTTAATGGGGGAAATGTTATGTTGCTTATTTAGGGCAGGCAAGGCGAATTATCAGGAAAAAGTCTGAAATTACTTTCGATTTTAATTGCTGGAGATTAACTGACGTAACCAGAAAGTGCTTTACATGAAACCCGCTAAAAACAAAAACCCCCGCCGAAGCGAGGGTTCTGAATTTTGGTGGAGCTAAGCGGGATCGAACCGCTGACCTCTTGCATGCCATGCAAGCGCTCTCCCAGCTGAGCTATAGCCCCACAGGACTTCTTTACGAACCAAATCCGCTGGGTGCAGAATTTGGTGGAGCTAAGCGGGATCGAACCGCTGACCTCTTGCATGCCATGCAAGCGCTCTCCCAGCTGAGCTATAGCCCCGTAACGTAAAGCGTGTCGTGTTGACGGGCGGCATAATATGAATTCCTCGCTCAGGTGTCAACGGCAAAATTATCCTTCCCGATTCAATCGCTGAAAAAGCAGGCAACTTGCTGACATTGCGAGCCTTATCGCAGTCAGAAGTTAAACAGGTCACCTTTTCACGTAAAAGGATGCTATAACATGGGCAGCTAATTCCCATACATTTACTCAGGAAATAGTATGCTCAAGGAACGAATGACACCTGAAGAAATTGCCCATCTAACCGGCTACAGTCGGCAAACTATCAATAAGTGGGTGCGGAAAGAAGGATGGCAAACCTCTCCGCGACCTGGCGTCCAGGGCGGCAAAGCGCGCCTGGTCCATGTCAATGAGCAAGTCAGGGAGTTTATCCGCAGCGCCCAGCGCGTGGCGGAGACGCCCGGCATCTATTCTCCCCATGATAGCGATCTGGAATCGCTGCTGCTGACCCTCAGTAAAGAACTCACCCCCAGCGAGCAGAAGCAGCTTATGTCTTTGTTGCTGCGCGAGGGGATCACCGGGTTACTGCTTCGGTTAGGGATCCGCGATCGGTAAACCATGATGAAACTGAAAGATAAAATGACGCCCGCAGAGCTTGCCGACTGCCTGGGGCTGGCCAGACAAACGATCAATCGCTGGGTTCGCGAGAAACAATGGCGCACCGAAGCAATACCCGGCGTTAAAGGGGGGCGAGCGCGACTGGTGGTTATCGACCAACCGGTACGCGAGTTTCTGACCAACATCCCTGCCAGACGCCATCTGCTTACCGACAATCATCTCGCGGAATCGCCAGGTGCATACCTGGTCAATGAGGCAGACGCGATCTGGCGGCAAATCACGGAAACCCTACAGCTGATGACTCCGGCAGAACAGCTGCAGCTCCGCGATCTGCTGGCCCGGGAAGGGATTAGCGGTTTTCTTGCCCGCCTCGGCATCGCCAGTCCGGAATAACAGACAAAAAAAACGGCAGGGG
>NZ_GL882860.1:51757-64444 GCF_000195655.1 Klebsiella sp. MS 92-3 | reverse complement strand
GTTGTTTCAGCTGCGACGCCGTCAGGACGCCGGGCCTTCGCGTTCAGCGATAAAAGCCAGCGCTTTATTGATACGATCTACGCTACGGGATTTACCGATAGCATGGACAGTAACGTCTAGCGCAGGAGATTGCCCTGCCCCGGTAACCGCCACGCGCAGCGGCATACCGACTTTACCCATCCCCACCTCCAGCTCATCAGCAGTTGCCTGAATCGCGTGATGGACGTTTTCCGCCGTCCAGTCGCTAATCGCCGCCAGCTTATCGCGAACCACTTCCAGCGGCTGACGCGCCACTGGACGCAGATGTTTTTTCGCGGCGTCGGCATCGAATTCAGCGAACTCTTCATAGAAGTAGCGGCAGCTCTGGGCCATCTCTTTCAGCGTCTTGCAACGCTCGCCCAGCAGTTTCACCAGCTCAGCCAGCTGCGGGCCGTTGCGAGTGTCGATATTTTCCTGCTCGATATGCCACTGCAGATGCGTTGCCACATACTCCGCCGGCAGGGTATTGATATAGTGATGGTTTAACCACAGCAGTTTATCGGTGTTAAAGGCACTGGCGGATTTGCTCACCGCGCCCAGCGAGAAGAACTCAATCATCTCTTCGCGAGTGAAAATCTCCTGATCGCCATGAGACCAGCCCAGGCGCACCAGATAGTTGAGTAGCGCTTCCGGCAGGTAGCCGTCGTCGCGATACTGCATCACGCTCACTGCGCCGTGGCGCTTGGAAAGTTTTTTACCGTCATCGCCGTTGATCATCGACACGTGCGCATAAACCGGCACCGGCGCATTCAGCGCTTTGAGGATGTTGATCTGGCGCGGCGTGTTGTTGATATGATCTTCGCCGCGGATCACGTGAGTGATCGCCATATCCCAGTCATCTACCACCACGCAGAAGTTATAGGTCGGGGAACCATCGGTACGGCGAATGATCAGATCGTCCAGTTCCTGGTTGCTGAACTCGATAGGTCCGCGGATCTGATCGTCAAAAATAACCGAACCTTCCTGCGGGTTGGCGAAACGCACGACGCACGGCTCATCATCAGCATGGTGCTCGTGGCTATGGCGGCAGCGGCCATCGTAACGCGGCTTCTCACCCTTCGCCATCTGCTCTTCGCGCAGCGCTTCCAGACGTTCTTTCGAGCAATAGCATTTGTAAGCGGTACCGGCTTCCAGCATCTCATCGATTACGTTGTTATAACGATCGAAACGTTTGGTCTGGAAATAGGGGCCTTCGTCCCATTGCAGATTCAGCCAGTTCATGCCATCCATGATGGCTTCAATTGCTTCCGGGGTGGAGCGTTCGAGATCGGTGTCTTCAATACGCAGCACAAACTCACCGCCGTGGTTACGGGCAAAAAGCCAGGAATAGAGAGCAGTACGCGCACCGCCAACGTGCAGATAGCCGGTTGGGCTTGGCGCGAAGCGAGTTTTGATTTTCATGAATTGGCCTTACGTTTAATAAAGATGCCGATAGCCGGCAATGTCCGGTGGAAATTATGGGTCAATATTCTAACACCGTGGGCTGATTCCTCAATGTTGTTCCCATCGGAACGTCACGGTTTGCCATTTTTGTTTATAAATCATGCTATGGCGCCGGTTTCGCGATCGCTTTGTTTAATTTTACGACGAACGAACGAATTCTTTAGAAAAGGCGTTGACTCATTTTCAACTCTCCCTATAATGCGACTCCACACAGCGGGGGTGATTAGCTCAGCTGGGAGAGCACCTCCCTTACAAGGAGGGGGTCGGCGGTTCGATCCCGTCATCACCCACCACTACTTAACGTAGTCTCCGCCGTGTAGAACAGAAAATTGAGAAGTGGGTGATTAGCTCAGCTGGGAGAGCACCTCCCTTACAAGGAGGGGGTCGCGGTTCGATCCCGTCATCACCCACCACTTTCTCGCCAGCTGGATTTTCTGTCAAAATGTGAAGTACCGAAGTGGGTGATTAGCTCAGCTGGGAGAGCACCTCCCTTACAAGGAGGGGGTCGGCGGTTCGATCCCGTCATCACCCACCACTCGGGTCGTTAGCTCAGTTGGTAGAGCAGTTGACTTTTAATCAATTGGTCGCAGGTTCGAATCCTGCACGACCCACCAATGTAAAAAGGCGCCCTAAAGGCGCCTTTTTGCTTTGCGCGGAACATGGCCCTGCCACGAGTCCCTCCGCAGCAATCCCCTCTGTCAGCGCTGATATAGCGGATCTTCAACCCTGGCGGCGGTTAAATTCTCCCCTTCTTCACGCACAATTTCCCATAACGCCTGAGCGGCGGTCGACAGCGAGCGATTTTTCCTGCATGCCAGCATCAGCTGCCGCTCCATCACCGGAGTCAGCCGTTTCACCGTCAGATGGCTCCCCTGCGGTAACGGTAGCGCCAGTGCCGGCAGAACGCTGATGCCAATTCCCGATTCTACCATCGGAAACAGCGTTGCCGGGTGGCCAATCTCCTGGACGATGTTCGCCCGGATAGCCAGCCTGCTGAGGGCCGCATCGATCAGCGGGCGGCTGCCGGACGCATAATCCTGCAGGATTAGCCTTTCATCCTGCAGCGCCAGCCACGGCACTTCTGTCAGGCTGGCAAAAGGATGATCCTCCCGGCAGAGCAGCAAAAATGGTTCCGCCAGAACCACTTCACACTGAAGGTCTGCCGCCGGGCCCGGATCAATCACGATGCCAAAATCCACTTCCCCCTGGCGGATACTCTCCAGCACCCACTGCTGGGGCCGATCGTGCAGCACAAAATCGATATCGGGATAACGACGATTGCTGTGAGCAATACACTGCGGAATAAGGTGGGCGGAAATCGTCTGACTGGCGGCGACCTTGACGGTGCCGCTCAGCTGCTGGCCTACCCGCCCGGCGTCACGCAGGGTAATCGTCAACTCATCAAGCAAACGTTCCAGCCTGCCCGCCAGCTGCTGACCCGCCTCGGTGAGCACCACTTCGCGAGTAGTACGGTCGAGCAGACGGACGCCGGTCTGATGCTCCAGCTCCTTGACGCTATGGCTGACGGCCGACTGACTTAAGCCAATCATCTCCCCTGCCCGGCTGAAGCTTCTGGCCCGGGCGACGGTGACAAATACTTTTAACTGACGCAGAGAGTAATTCATCTTTTTTATTCATGAATAGATGCAATAAATCAATTTTATTTCTCAAATGAAAAAAAGCACAATAGCGCATCTCTTTTCAGGAGCGTTTATGAAACTTTTCCGTATTCTCGATCCGTTTACGGCAACGCTAATCACCGTTGTCCTGCTGGCCTCATTCTTCCCGGCCCGTGGCGCTTTCGTCCCCTTCTTTGAACATCTGACCACCGCCGCCATCGCGCTGCTGTTCTTTATGCATGGCGCTAAACTCTCCCGGGAGGCGATTATCGCCGGCGGCAGCCACTGGCGTTTGCATCTATGGGTGATGTGCAGCACCTTTATTCTCTTCCCGCTACTCGGGGTTCTGTTTGCCTGGTGGGCGCCGGTGAATGTCGATCCGATGCTCTACAGCGGCTTTATCTATCTGTGCATTCTGCCGGCCACCGTGCAATCCGCTATCGCCTTTACTTCGCTGGCCGGGGGCAACGTCGCGGCTGCGGTTTGCTCAGCCTCGGCCTCCAGCCTGCTGGGGATCTTTGTTTCCCCGCTACTGGTGGGGGTCCTGATGAACCTTCACGGCGCAGGCGGCAGTCTGGAGCAGGTCGGTAAAATTATGCTGCAGCTGCTGCTGCCTTTCGTGCTCGGTCACTTATCGCGGCCGTGGATTGGCGACTGGGTGGCGAAGCATAAGAAGTGGATTGGTAAGACCGACCAGACCTCGATTCTGCTGGTGGTTTACTCCGCCTTTAGCGAGGCGGTGGTGAATGGCATCTGGCATAAAGTCGGTCTGGGATCGCTGCTGTTTATCGTAGTGGTCAGCCTGGTGCTGCTGGCCATCGTCATCGCGGTCAACGTCTTTGTCGCCCGCCGCTGCGGCTTTAACAAAGCCGATGAGATTACCATCGTCTTCTGCGGTTCGAAAAAGAGCCTGGCCAACGGCATTCCGATGGCCAATATTCTCTTCCCGACCTCCATCCTCGGCATCATGGTGCTGCCGTTGATGATCTTCCACCAAATCCAGCTGATGGTCTGCGCGGTGCTGGCGCGGCGCTACAAGCAGCAAACCGATGCGCGTCTCGCTGAGGAAAAGGCCAACGCGGCCAAAGCCTAACGCGCTTTCTTCAGGGGCTGGACCAGATCGCTCAGCCCCTCGGTTTTAATCAGCAGGGTCAACGCCATCAGCTCGCCAAGATGCCCGGCAGGGAATTGATCCTTACGCGCGAACCACAATAAATACTCTTCCGGGACATCGATTAAGCGACGTCCCTTGTATTTACCGAACGGCATTTCGGTATTGGCTATCTCGACCAGCTGCGCTTTATCCACGTTATTCTCCCAGCAGACGCATCATTTCGGCTTCGTCAATCACCTCGATGCCCAGCTCCTGCGCTTTCGCCAGCTTAGACCCCGCCGCTTCGCCGGCAATCACCAGGTCGGTTTTCTTCGACACGCTGCCTGCCACCTTCGCCCCCAGCGCCACCAGACGCGCTTTGGCGTCATCGCGCGACAGCTGGCTGAGGCTGCCGGTAAGGACCACGGTTTTGCCTGCAAACGGGCTATCAATCTCTTCCGCCTTCACCACCACCGGCGCAGGCCAGCGAACCCCCTCCGCCAGCAGTTGCGCAATGACATCGCGGTTGCTCTCTTCGGCAAAGAAGTTGAAGGTATGGGTAGCGACGACGATGCCGACATCAGGGACTTTCTGTAGCTCCTCAATTGAAGCCTGCTCCAGGGCTTCGAGAGTGCCGAAATGCGCCGCCAGGCCCGCCGCCGTCGCTTCTCCTACCTCGCGAATACCTAAGGCGTAGAGGAAGCGTGCGAAGGTCGTCTCTTTGGCTTTCTCGAGGGCATTGACTACGTTTTGCGCGGACTTCGGCCCCATTCGATCCAGCCCGGTCAGTTCCCCCGCCGTCAGCCGGAACAGATCCGCCGGGGTATGGACGTACTCTTTCTCCACCAGTTGGTCGATGATCTTGTCGCCCATGCCGTCAACGTCGAGCGCGCGACGGGAGACGAAGTGCTTGAGCGACTCTTTGCGCTGCGCGCCGCAGATCAGACCGCCCGTACAGCGGGCTACCGCCTCGCCTTCCACCCGTTCAACGTCTGACTGACATACAGGACAGTGGGTCGGGAAGACGACATCCCGGGCATCCGCAGGACGCTCGGAAAGCACCACGTTAACCACCTGCGGGATCACATCGCCTGCCCGGCGAATCACCACCTTGTCGCCGATTTTCAAGCCTAAGCGTTCAATTTCATCGGCATTATGCAGGGTGGCATTGCTCACCAACACGCCGGCAACATGGACCGGCTCCAGACGCGCCACCGGCGTAATCGCCCCGGTGCGGCCCACCTGGAACTCCACGTCCCGGACGAAGGTCATCTGCTCCTGTGCTGGGAACTTAAAGGCCACGGCCCAGCGCGGCGCGCGGGCGACGAAACCCAGCTGTTCCTGCAGCTCCAGCGAATCGACTTTGATCACCACGCCATCAATGTCAAAGCCCAGGTGGGGACGCTCTTCCTCGACTTTACGATAGTAAGTAAGCACTTCCTCGGGGGTATGGCACAGGGTGACACGATCGCTCACCGGCAGCCCCCATGCTTTGAACTGCAGCAACCGAGCCGAGTGGCTGGCCGGCAGCTCGCCGCCCTCCAGCACGCCCACGCCGTAGCAGAAGAAAGTAAGCGGTCGCTTCGCAGTGATGCGCGGATCGAGCTGGCGCAGCGAACCCGCTGCCGCATTACGCGGGTTAGCAAACACTTTCCCGCCGGTGCGGCGAGCTTCCTCATTGATTTTTTCAAACCCGGCCTGCGGGAGGAACACTTCCCCACGTACCTCAAGGCGTGCAGGAATATTCTCGCCATGCAGCTTGAGGGGGATGGCGCGAATAGTTCGCACGTTAGAGGTAATATCTTCGCCGGTGGTGCCGTCGCCGCGGGTTGCCGCCTGCACCAACACGCCGTTTTCGTAGAGAATGCTCACCGCGAGGCCGTCGAGCTTAAGCTCGCAGCAGTAGGTAAGATGATCTGTGCTTTTCAGGCGATCCTGTACCCGCTTATTGAAGGCGAGAAAGCTCTCTTCGTCAAACACGTTATCCAGCGACAGCATCGGCACTTCATGGCGGATCTGGCTAAAGGCGGTGAGTGGCGCCGCCCCCACCCTCTGTGTTGGCGAATCCGGGGTAATCAGCTCCGGGTGCTGGCTCTCCAGCTCGCGCAGCTTGCGCATCAGGCGGTCATATTCCGCATCCGGCACTTCCGGCGCGTCCATAACGTGGTACAGATATTCATGATGGCGAAGCGTGGTTCGCAGTTCAGTCAGTTGTTGTTCGATTGGTTCCATATCACACCATCAATAAAAAAAACCCCCCGACAGGCGGGGGTTGAGAAAGGATTGAGTTAACGCGGAACGTCAGGCGTTCGCGTCTTTCACTTCGCGAATACGATCCTGGTATTCACGCAGTTTTTGCGGCGTCATCATGCGACGCTGATCGTCAAGCACCACGCCGCCCACTTCGTCAGCGATATACTGCGCAGACTGCAGCATCAGCTTGAAGTTCTGCAGTTCATCGCCGTAGGAAGGGACCTGCATAAAGATAGTCACCCCAGGGGTCATCATATCCGCCATGCTGTCCGGATTGAAGGTTCCCGGTTTCACCATGTTGGCCAGACTGAACAACACCGGACCGCTGCCGTCCGGACTTAGGTGGCGGTGGAAAATATTCATTTCACCAAACTTAAAGCCGGCCTGCTGGATACTGTTGATCAGCACTTCACCGTTAAGCTGGGCGCCATGATGCGCGGCGACGTTCATCACAATGACCGTCTCTTTGCGCTCTTTCGGCTGCGGCGCGGCGGGCTGCTGCGGCTCTACCGGCTGCGGTTCCGCGACGGCGGGCTGCGACGCGGCAACAGGCTGTGGCGCAGGCTGCTGCGGGGCGGCTGGCTGCGGCTGAGCGACGGTCGGCGTCACCGGTTGCGGCGCGACAGGCTGCTGCACAACAGGCTGCGGCTGGTGTTGCGGTTGTACGGGCGGCTGCGCAGGTTGCGGCTGTTGCCAGCCAGGCTGCGGAGCCGCATGCGGCGCAGGCTGTTGCTGCGGTGGAACCGGGGCCTGGCGCGGCGGTTGCGGCGGCTGGCGAACAGGTTCTTCAGGACGCGCAGGCTGCTGCATCTGGCGCTCGTAAGGCGGCTGGTACTGGTGCTGCGGCGCCTGACGAGGGGCTTCATGCTCCCCATGCGCGCCGTGCGGGGCGTGAGTCACCGGATGAACGCGGACTTCTCCTACGCCTTCAACATTATCATCAAAGTCGTCGTTTTCCGACTCATCGTCGCGCGACTTCATACGTTTCAGTGGGCGATCGCGAAACATCGAAGAACGTTCTTTACGGCTGGTCCAGAAACCATGTACCAGTAAAGCGATTATGGCGATCGCGCCAACAATGATTAATATCAGACGCAAATCCTGCATCATTATATTCTCTGTTGTTCTAACACCTTGCCACCACGGCAAACATTTACTCACTAAGAGTATTTGCCGATTACCTCAAGTGCAAGTGCGTCGGTCGCTTTCACCACATAAAGATGAACTAAATCGTGCTTTTTGCTGTTTTTTCGAACATTTCCTAACTGGTTATTGTCTGACGACCCGATAAAATAAGCGAGCATTCACACCGGATGTTAAAAAAGGAGCAATGCCTGGCTATGGTTTCATCATCCGCACCGACCCCGCGCAGCGGCGTTTATTATTTTTCGCAGGGCTGGAAACTCATCGGGCTGCCGGGCATACGGCGTTATGTCTTCCTGCCTTTACTGGTTAACGTGCTGCTGATGGGCGCTGCCTTCTGGTGGCTGTTTACCCGTCTCGGCAGCTGGATCCCCTCGCTGATGAGCCATGTGCCGGACTGGCTGCAGTGGCTAAACTACCTGCTGTGGCCGGTGGTAGTGCTCTCAATCCTGCTGGTGTTTGGCTACTTCTTTTCGACGATCGCCAACTGGATAGCCGCGCCGTTCAGCGGCCTGCTGGCGGAACAGCTGGAAGCGCGCCTGACCGGCGCTACCCCGCCGGACGTCGGCGTCTTTGGCATCATGAAAGATATTCCGCGGATTATGAAGCGTGAGTGGCAGAAGCTGGCCTGGTATCTGCCGCGCGCCATCGTGCTGTTGCTGCTCTACTTTATTCCCGGCGTTGGCCAGACGGTAGCCCCGGTACTCTGGTTCCTGTTCAGCGCATGGATGCTGGCGATTCAATACTGTGATTATCCCTTTGATAATCACAAGGTTCCCTTCAAAACCATGCGCGAAGCGCTGCGCAGTCGCAAAGTGATGAATATGCAGTTTGGGGCACTCACCAGCCTGTTCACAATGATCCCGGTGTTAAACCTGGTGATCCTTCCGGTGGCTATCTGCGGCGCCACCGCCATGTGGGTCGATTGCTATCGCGATAGACACGCCAGCTGGAAATAGCGGTAACACCTTCACTTGGGGGCGGCAAAGGCCGCTCCCTTATATCGCGCTTATTCCTTCTTGCTTATCATTATTTCCCTTCCGCATATAGATATGCTAAATCCTTACTTCCGCATATTCTTTAAGCGGGTATGCTGATGCCGTACCCCCAAATTTCATACAGTTAAGGACGGGCCATGAGTAAGATTTTTGAAGACAACTCCCTGACTATCGGTCATACGCCGCTGGTACGACTGAACCGCATCGGTAATGGCCGTATCCTGGCAAAGGTAGAATCTCGTAACCCGAGCTTTAGCGTAAAATGCCGTATCGGCGCCAATATGATCTGGGATGCTGAAAAGCGCGGCGTTCTGAAACCTGGCGTGGAACTGGTCGAGCCGACCAGCGGCAACACCGGTATCGCCCTCGCCTACGTGGCGGCGGCCCGCGGCTACAAACTGACGCTAACCATGCCGGAAACCATGAGCATCGAGCGTCGTAAGCTGCTGAAAGCCCTGGGCGCCAACCTGGTGCTGACCGAAGGCGCCAAAGGCATGAAAGGCGCTATCCAGAAAGCGGAAGAGATTGTCGCCAGCAACCCGGAACAATTCCTGCTGCTGCAGCAGTTCAGCAACCCGGCTAACCCGGAAATCCACGAGAAGACTACCGGCCCGGAAATCTGGGAAGATACCGATGGTCAGGTGGATGTGTTTATCTCCGGCGTAGGTACCGGCGGAACGCTGACCGGCGTCAGCCGCTATATCAAAAACACCAAAGGTAAAAAAGATCTGATCACCGTCGCCGTTGAACCGACCGATTCCCCGGTGATCGCCCAGGCGCTGGCGGGGGAAGAGCTCAAGCCGGGTCCGCACAAAATTCAGGGTATCGGCGCCGGCTTCATTCCTGGCAACCTGGATCTGAAGCTGGTCGACAAAGTGATCGGCATTACCAACGAGGAAGCTATCTCCACGGCGCGCCGCCTGATGGAAGAAGAAGGCATCCTGGCGGGTATCTCTTCCGGGGCCGCCGTTGCCGCCGCGCTGAAGCTGCAGGAAGATGAGGCCTTTACCAACAAGAATATTGTGGTTATCCTGCCTTCCTCAGGTGAGCGTTATTTAAGCACCGCGCTGTTCGCCGATCTCTTCACTGAGAAAGAGCTGCAACAGTAGTGCCAGCTTGTAAATAATGTGTAAAAAAGCACCTTTTCGGGTGCTTTTTTGTGGCACACGTCAAAGTTTTACCCCTCCTGGCATTGATTCACCTCGTAGGGTCTGGTATTTAACCAGCACATTTATTTTGATGCGCGAAATTATTCAGAAGAGGATTTCCGCCAGCTGAATCGATTTTATGATTTGGTTCAAGTCTTCCTTTCGCGGCATAATGTTTAATGACGTGCTAGACGTCAATGGCCCGCAGGTCTTCGCAGCGCCAGGCGCTGCCGACGCCAAGGCCGGAAACGTAACGCCGGCGCTAACAATACAGGCTAAAGTCGAGTCGTTAGACTAGACTTTAGGTCCACAACACTAAACCTATAAGTTGGGGAAATATAATGTTCCAGCAAGAAGTTACCATTACCGCTCCGAACGGTCTGCACACCCGCCCTGCTGCTCAGTTTGTTAAAGAAGCTAAAGGCTTCACTTCTGAGATCACTGTAACCTCCAACGGCAAAAGCGCCAGCGCCAAAAGCCTGTTCAAACTGCAGACTCTGGGCCTGACCCAGGGCACCGTAGTGACCCTCTCCGCTGAAGGCGAAGATGAGCAGAAAGCTGTTGAGCATCTGGTTAAACTGATGGCTGAACTCGAGTAAGTTCACGGGTTCTTTTTCATATCAGTCACAAGTAAGGTAGGGTTATGATTTCAGGCATTTTAGCATCCCCGGGTATCGCCTTCGGCAAAGCATTGCTGCTGAAGGAAGATGAAATTGTCATCGACCGGAAGAAAATTTCTGCCGATAAGGTTGATCAGGAAGTCGAACGTTTCCTGAGCGGCCGCGCCAAGGCCTCCGCCCAGCTGGAGGTCATCAAAACCAAAGCTGGTGAAACTTTCGGTGAAGAAAAAGAAGCCATCTTCGAAGGGCATATTATGCTGCTGGAAGATGAGGAGCTTGAGCAGGAAATCATAGCCCTGATTAAAGATAAGCACATGACTGCCGACGCGGCAGCCAATGAAGTTATCGACGGTCAGGCCACTGCCCTGGAAGAGCTGGATGATGAATACCTGAAAGAACGTGCGGCTGACGTACGTGATATCGGTAAGCGCCTGCTGCGCAACATCCTTGGTCTGGCAATCATCGATCTGAGTGCGATTCAGGATGAAGTCATCCTCGTCGCCGCCGATCTGACCCCGTCTGAAACCGCACAGCTGAACCTGAATAAAGTGCTGGGTTTCATCACCGATGCGGGCGGTCGTACCTCCCACACCTCTATCATGGCGCGTTCCCTGGAATTGCCGGCCATCGTGGGCACCGGCAGCATCACGGCGCAGGTGAAGAACGGCGACTATCTGATTCTCGACGCGGTGAACAACCAGGTTCTGATCAACCCGTCTAACGAGCAAATTGAAGCGCTGCGTAGTCTGCAGGCTCAGGTTGCGGAAGAAAAAGCCGAACTGGCGAAACTGAAAGATCTGCCGGCGATTACCCTCGACGGCCATCAGGTTGAAGTCTGCGCCAACATTGGTACCGTTCGCGATGTCGAAGGTGCTGAGCGCAACGGCGCCGAAGGCGTAGGTCTGTATCGTACCGAATTCCTGTTCATGGACCGTGACGCGCTGCCAACTGAAGAAGAACAGTTTGCGGCCTATAAAGCGGTGGCTGAGGCCTGTGGCTCTCAGGCCGTTATCGTCCGTACCATGGATATCGGCGGCGACAAAGAGCTGCCGTACATGAACTTCCCGAAAGAAGAGAACCCGTTCCTCGGCTGGCGTGCCGTGCGTATTGCAATGGATCGTAAAGAGATCCTGCGCGACCAGGTTCGCGCCATCCTGCGTGCCTCCGCTTTCGGTAAGCTGCGCATTATGTTCCCGATGATCATCTCTGTTGAAGAAGTGCGTGCGCTGAAGAAAGAGATCGAAATCTACAAACAGGAACTGCGTGACGAAGGTAAAGCATTTGACGAATCCATTGAGATCGGCGTGATGGTGGAAACACCGGCTGCGGCGACTATTGCTCGTCATCTGGCCAAAGAAGTTGATTTCTTTAGTATCGGCACCAATGATTTAACGCAATATACTCTGGCAGTTGACCGTGGTAATGATATGATTTCACATCTTTACCAGCCGATGTCACCGTCTGTACTGAATCTGATTAAGCAAGTTATTGATGCTTCTCACGCTGAAGGTAAATGGACTGGCATGTGCGGTGAGCTTGCGGGCGATGAACGTGCTACACTTCTGTTGCTGGGTATGGGGCTGGACGAATTCTCTATGAGCGCCATTTCCATCCCGCGCATCAAGAAGATTATTCGTAATACGAACTTCGAAGATGCGAAAGTATTAGCAGAGCAGGCTCTTGCTCAACCGACAACGGACGAGTTAATGACGCTGGTTAACAAGTTCATTGAAGAAAAAACAATCTGCTAATCCACGAGATGCGCGGCCCAAATTACTGCTTAGGAGAAGATCATGGGTTTGTTTGATAAATTGAAATCTCTGGTTTCTGATGACAAGAAAGACACCGGAACTATTGAGATTGTTGCTCCCCTCTCCGGTGAGATCGTCAACATTGAAGACGTGCCGGATGTGGTTTTTGCGGAAAAAATTGTGGGCGATGGGATTGCCATCAAACCGACTGGCAACAAAATGGTCGCGCCGGTAGACGGTACCATTGGTAAAATTTTCGAAACCAACCACGCGTTCTCTATTGAATCTGATAGCGGCATCGAGCTGTTCGTTCACTTCGGTATTGATACCGTTGAACTGAAAGGCGAAGGCTTCAAGCGCATCGCTGAAGAAGGTCAGCGCGTGAAAGTCGGCGATCCGGTTATCGAATTTGATCTGCCGCTGCTGGAAGAGAAAGCCAAGTCGACTCTGACGCCGGTGGTTATCTCCAACATGGACGAGATCAAAGAGCTGATCAAACTGTCCGGTAGCGTGACCGTGGGTGAAACCCCGGTAATCCGCATCAAGAAGTAATGCTTGCTGCATAAAAATGGCGCCGAAA
>NZ_GL882860.1:43174-51663 GCF_000195655.1 Klebsiella sp. MS 92-3 | reverse complement strand
ATTTTTTTTATACCGCGCAGGTTACCGGTCGATAGCACTTCTCGCGAGACAAGACGCGCAATCCCTCCGGGGTGCTCTCCAGAATTCGCCGCTCGCTGTCAGCGACCAGCAGTTCGCACTGATATCCACCGGCCAGGCCGAACAGCGACCGCGCCACGCAGGCATCCTCCAGCGCCGCCTCACCTGTCGTATCAAAATGACCAACAATGCGTCCCTGCTGGCGGATCACTAACCGATAGCTTTTCATCTGCTTTGCTCCAGCGGCGGTAGGATCAATTCGTCACAACCCTGGGCGGCAGTCCAGTTCATCACCTCCAGCACGCGCTGGGCAGCAGCCTGCGTCGCTGCCCCCAGCGCCAGGCCGGAAAGCAACCCGCTCACCAGCTCCGCGCAGAACAGATCGCCGGTTCCTTTTAAGTCTGTCTCCACCCGCGGGTGAACCACCACTTCCACTGCATCGGCCGTCACCACCAGCACATTGATCGTCGAATCGGCCTCTCCCGGCGCGCTGGTGATCACCACCCATTTGAGGGTGTCCGACAGCAGGCTTCGCGCCGCGGCGACCGCCTCCTGCCGATCGCGACAGCGCTGGCCGCTCAGCGTCTCCAGTTCGAACAGATTGGGGGTGATCCCTTGCGCCAGCGGCAGCAGGTGCTGACGATAGGCGTCCGGGATCTCAGCCTTGACATAGATGCCGCTGTCGACATCGCCGATGACCGGATCCACCAGAATGCATAACCCGGGATGGCGGGCCCGTACGCGCGTCAGCCACTGCGCCAGGCGTTCGATTTGCACAGCGCTGCCCATATAGCCGGTGGTGACCGCACGCAGTTCGCGCAGCGCGTCGCGCTCCTCCAGCGCCTGCAGATACCCGACAAACCACTCTTCCGGAATAATGCCGCCATAGAACGTCTCATAATGGGGCGTATTACTGAACAGCACCGTCGGCACCGCCAGCACGCGCAGACCATGCTGTTTAATCGCCGGAACCGCGATGCTGTTGCCGACGCTGCCATAGACTACCTGCGACTGCACGGCGACGATATCCACTTCCGACGCCCGGCTTTTGTCGTGAAAGAGCACTGATTGTATATCATCCTGCTGGCCCATCTTTTCTCCCCCCGCTGGACAGCGGGTCACGCACTGATTATGATTCGTCCTATGCTAAATTCCATTTTGTCATAGGTCAATAATGTTAGCCGGAAAAACCGCCAGCGAAATCTTCGATAACATCCGCCATCTGGTGCAGAGCGGCGGGTTGCAGCCCGGAGAGGTTCTGCCGCCGGTACGTGAACTCGCCAGCCAGCTTGCAGTGAATCGCAACACTGTCGCCGCCGCCTATAAACGGCTGGTGACCTCCGGGCTGGCCGTCAGTCAGGGACGCAACGGTACAGCCATTAAAGCGCGGGACACACTGCCGGCGCTGGAGGGAGGTGACCCAACGACCCCGCTGAACGATATCTCCAGCGGCAATCCGGATCCGGCCAGACTGCCTGATTTACCCCGCTATCTGGGCCAGATTGCCCGCACGCCCCGCCTGTATGGCGATGCGCCCATCGAGCCGCGGCTTGGCCAATGGGCCGAGGCGTGGTTTGCCAGAGAGATAGCCGTTCCCTTTGCGGTGAATCTCGCCAGCGGGGCGATAGACGCCCTGGAGCGCCTGCTGTGCGCTCTGCTGCTCCCCGGCGACGGCGTTGTGGTGGAAGATCCCTGTTTTCTCAGCAGCATCAATATGGTGCGTTACGCCGGTTTTACCCCCTGCCCGGTGGCGGTGGATGCCGAAGGGATGGATCCTGACGGCCTGGAGGAGGCGTTACGCAACGGCGCACGGGCGGTGATCTTAACCCCGCGCGCGCATAATCCTACCGGCTGTAGCCTGACGGAAACCCGGGCGCATGCTCTGCGGGAGGTGCTAGCCCGCTATCCGCAGGTACTGGCGATTGTTGATGACCATTTTGCCCTGCTGTCGGCCACGCCATGGCACTCCCCTCTTCCTGCAAGCACCCAACGCTGGGCGCTGGTGCGCTCGATGTCAAAAACCCTCGGACCAGACCTACGGCTGGCCTTTATCGCCAGCGATGCCGCTACTTCAGCGGCGCTGCGCCTGCGGCTTAACGCCGGCAGCCAGTGGGTCAGCCATCTGCTGCAGGACCTGACGCTGGCCTGCCTGACCGACGAGGCGTTTATCGCCTCGATGACGGAGACCCGTCGTCACTATCGCCAGCAGAATGAGAAACTGGCGGCGGCGCTGGCCCGGCACGGCTTCAGCCATGCTACGCCAGGGGATGGCCTCAATTTCTGGCTGCCGCTGCCAGCGGCGAGCCAGCCCTACGCCTTACGCCTGGCCCGCGCCGGCTGGCTGGTCCGGGAGGGAGAGGTGTTTGGCATCCGTACGCCCTCCCACGGGCTACGCCTGTCGCTGGGCCGTCTGAGTGACGCTGAGATTTCCCGCCTGGCGGCCGATATTGCGCAGGCCTTAGACGCCCCCTGACGCAGGCAGTCCACCGAACGTATCGGGGAGTGATGGCAGCTGCCGACAAATTAATGAAAAATAAACGACAGCAGGCTAGTCTTTCCTGCATGCCCTGATCGCCGAGGCGGACAAATCGCTCACAACAAGGAGCACCAGAGATGCATCACCCTGACCTGGCACTGAAAGCAGTCATTGAAGCCTGCGATCGCGCTATCTCGCAGGAAGATTACGATACCCTGATGAGTTATTACGCAGAAGACGCCGCGCTGGTCGTCAAACCGGGCATGGTGGTCAGAGGGAAAGAGAATATCCGCAAAGCCTTTATCGCCATTGCCGACTATTTCCAGCACCGACTGGTGGTGACTCAGGGGAAAATGGAGGTTATTGAAGGCGGCGGCAATGCGCTGGTGATTATGGAGACTCGGCTGGATATCCCGACGGCGGACGGGATATCCCAGGTCACGTGACGCGCCACCTATGTCTTTCAGAAGCAGGGCGAACGCTGGCTGTGCACCGTCGATAACTCCTACGGCACCGACCTGCTTGATGATTAAATGCCCGCCCCCTGGCTAAAGTGTTCTTCGCCGAACACGCCGGTGGAAAGGTAACGATCGCCGCGATCGCAGACAATCGCCACCACCACCGCGCCAGGATTTTCGCGGGCTATGCGTAACGCGCCCGCTACCGCGCCGCCCGAACTGACGCCGCAGAAAATGCCTTCCCGCACCGCCAGCTGACGCATGGTATTCTCGGCATCCTGCTGATGAATATCCAGCACCGTATCCACCAGCGAAGCGTTAAAGATCCCCGGCATATACTCTGCCGGCCAGCGGCGGATCCCGGGAATACTGCTCCCCTCCTCCGGCTGCAGGCCAACAATGGTCACCGGTTTACTCTGTTCACGCAGAAAACGTGACACGCCGGTAATGGTGCCGGTGGTCCCCATACTGGAGACAAAGTGGGTGATACGCCCCGCGGTCTGCTGCCAGATTTCCGGGCCGGTGGTGGTGTAGTGGGCGTAGGGGTTATCCGGGTTGTTAAACTGATCGAGCAGTTTGCCTTCTCCGCGCTGGGCCATTTCCAGAGCCAGGTCGCGGGCCCCCTCCATCCCCTGCTCTTTGCTGACCAGGATAAGCTCGGCGCCGTAAGCGCGCATCGCGGCCCGACGCTCCTGGCTCATGTTGTCGGGCATCAGCAGCTTCATCCGGTAGCCTTTCAGCGCGGCGATCATCGCCAGCGCAATACCGGTGTTGCCGCTGGTCGCTTCGATCAGCACGTCTCCGGGCTGAATTTCGCCGCGCTTTTCCGCTTCGACGATCATCGACAGCGCGGCGCGATCTTTCACCGAGCCGGCCGGATTATTGCCTTCGAGTTTGACCCAGACTTCGCTGCCGTTGTCCGGTCCCAGACGCTGAAGTTTGACCAGAGGGGTATTGCCGATGGTTTGTTCGAGTGTATTCACGATTTTTACTCAATAAAAAAGCCGGGCGGCGCTTCGCTTACCCGGCCTGGCAGACGCGTGATAATTCCAGACCGGGTGAGCAGAGCCTCACCCGGCAAAAGCACATGGATTTAAGCTATCAGGCCGACTCTGCCAGAGCAAGCTCGCCGCGCGGCTCGATACGCTCGGTACCGTTGTACAACCGCGCGTTTTGCAGCCCGACGAACAGCCGTTCGCCGCGGGACGGCGCCTCGTCGCCCGTTAACACCACGCTCAGCGGTTCGTCATACCACCCCAGAGGCTGAACGACTAATTGGGTGTAGTGCCCTTTCGGACTGGCCTCCAGGACCTGCACCGGCAGCGGCGAATCCAGGCTGGTCCGCCGGCTGATGTCCACTTCCCACGGGCGCAGGAACAGGTCCACTGGCCCCTGGTATGCCGGGGTATAGCCTAACGGCCAGCGGTGGGCGCCGACGTGGAACTGTCCACCGCGGATGACCCCCTGCAGGCGGTTCACTTCCCCCATAAACTCCAGCACGAAACGGGTAGACGGCTCACGCCATACGCGCTCCGGGGCATCGGCCTGTTCGATGTTGCCCTGGCTCATGACCACCACCCGGTCGGCAACTTCCATCGCCTCTTCCTGATCGTGGGTGACGAACACGCTGGTGAATTTCAGCTCTTCATGCAGCTGACGCAGCCAGCGGCGCAGCTCTTTACGCACCTGCGCATCCAGCGCACCGAAAGGTTCATCCAGCAGCAAAATTTGCGGCTCCACCGCCAGGGCGCGCGCCAGCGCCACGCGCTGCTTCTGGCCTCCGGACAGCTGCGCCGGATAGCGATCCGCCAGATGGGCCAGCTGCACCATCTCCAGCAGTTTGGTCACCTTGGCTTTAATCGCCGCCGCATTGGGGCGTTCGCGGCGCGGCAGCACAGTCAGGCCAAAGGCGATGTTATCGAACACCGTCATATGGCGGAACAGCGCATAGTGCTGGAAAACGAAGCCCACTTTACGGTCGCGAGCGTGCATCCGACTGACGTCGGTACCGTGGAAGCGGATATGACCGCTGGTCTGATGCTCCAGACCGGCGATAATTCGCAGCAGGGTGGTTTTTCCGGAGCCCGAGGGCCCCAGCAGCGCAACCATTTGTCCGGAAGGGATATCCAACGAGATATCATTCAGCACCTGGGTGCGACCAAACGATTTCTTAATATTGGCAATCTCAATGCTCATGATTTCCCTCCTGTTGCGCGCGTTCTTTCTGATTGGCCAGACGCCATTGCAACATACTCTTTAAAAACAGGGTCAGAATAGCCATTAACGTCAGCAGGGCGGCGGCGGTAAACGAGCCGACGGTGTTGTAATCCTGCTCCAGTAGTTCAATTTGCAGCGGCAGCGACAGCGTTTCGCCGCGGATCGAGCCGGAAACCACCGACACCGCGCCAAATTCGCCGATGGCGCGGGCGTTGGTCAGCACCACGCCGTACAGCAGCGCCCAGCGAATATTGGGCAACGTCACCCGGCGGAACATCTGCCAACCGGACGCGCCCAGCAGCACCGCGGCCTCATCTTCATGACTGCCCTGACTCATCATCACCGGCACCAGCTCACGCACCACAAACGGACAGGTAACAAAGATGGTCGCCAGCACCATGCCTGGCCAGGCGAACATGATTTGCAGATTATGCGCGTCAAGCCAGCCGCCCAGCGGACCGTTAGAGCCGTAAAACAGCAGATACACCAGACCGGCCACCACCGGCGAGACGGCGAACGGGATATCCAGCAACGTCAGCAGCAGTTGGCGCCCCGGAAAGGTAAAACGTGTCACCAGCCAGGCCAGCAAGGTACCGAACACCAGGTTCACCGGTACGGTAATCAACGCAATCATCACCGTCAGCCAGATGGCATGCAGCATGTCCGGGTTCGCCAGGTTTTCCAGCACCGGCATCAATCCTTTGCTGAAGGCCTGGATAAAGATGTAGAGCATCGGCACCACAAGGATGAAGGCGGAGACCAGCATCCCGACGCCAATCAGAAACCATTTTCCCCAGTTGATACGGGGCGCGTCGTAGCGTTTCAATTGAGTAACTTCCGCCATTAGTGACCTACCACGCGTCGACCAAAGCGACTCTGCAGGGTATTGATGGAAAACAGCAGCAGCAGTGAGGCGGCCAGGATCACCGAGGCGATGGCGCTCGCCGCCGGATAGTCAAACTCCTGCAGACGAATAAAGATCATCAGCGACGTCACTTCCGTCTTCCACGCGATGTTGCCGGCGATAAAAATCACCGCGCCGAATTCGCCGAGGCTGCGGGTAAACGACAGAGCAATGCCCGCCAGCAGCGCCGGCGACAGCTCCGGCAGCACCACCTTGCGGAAACTCTGCCAGCGCGTAGCGCCCAGCGTTTCCGCCGCTTCCTCATACTCGGGCCCCAACTCTTCCAGCACCGGCTGCACGGTGCGTACCACAAACGGGATGCTGGTGAAGGCCATCGCCACGGCGATGCCGAGCCAGGTATAGGTGACTTTAATATCGAACTTCGCCAGCCATTCCCCATAAATACCGTTCACCGAAAACAGCGAGGCCAGGGTCAGACCGGCTACCGCCGTCGGCAGCGCAAACGGCAGGTCCATTAAGGCATCCAGCAGCGTGCGGCCCGGAAAACGATAGCGGGTCAGGATCCAGGCCATCAGCAGACCAAAGACGCCGTTAAAAATCGAGGCCACAAACGCCGACAGCAGCGTCACCTTATAGGCGGCCACCACCTGCGGGTTGGTGATCACATCCCAGTACTGCGCCCAACTCATCTGCGCCAGCTGCATCACCAGCGCGCTGAGCGGTAATAACAAAATCAGACAGACAAACAGCAGGCTGGTGCCAAGGCTCAGGGTAAAGCCCGGCAGCACGCGCTTGGACGACACAGCAAACATTACTTACGCCCCGCCGCCAGCAGTTTGTCCAGTTCGCCGCCGCTGGCGAAGTGGGTTTTCATCACCTCAGGCCAGGAGCCAAACTTATCTTCCACGCGGAACAGCTCGGTCTGCGGGAATTTATCCTTCAGAGCATCCATCACTTTCGGGTTGTTTACCCGATAGTAGTAGTCGGTAATGATAGTTTGCGCCTGTGGCGTATAGAGCCAGTTCAGGTAGGCTTTCGCCGCCTTTTCCGTGCCATTGGCTTTGACGTTTTTATCGACCCAGGCTACCGGGAACTCCGCCAGAATGTTGGTTTTCGGGATAACCACTTCAAATCCCTGCGCCTCATACTGCTTGCGAATATTATTCACTTCCGATTCGAAGCTAATCAGCACATCGCCGAGGCCGCGCTCGGCGAAGGTGGTGGTCGCTCCGCGCCCGCCGGTGTCAAAGACTTCGACGTTCTTGAGAAACTGAGTCATAAACTGTTCGGTTTTAGCTTTATCGCCGCCATCAGCTTTATCCGCCGCGCCCCATGCCGCCAGGTAGGTGTATCGGGCGTTACCCGAGGTTTTCGGATTCGGGAAGATCAGCTTAACGTCAGAGCGAACCAGGTCGTTCCAGTCATGAATGTTTTTCGGATTGCCTTTACGCACCAGGAAACCCATCGTCGAATAGAACGGTGAGCTGTTGTTCGGCAGACGGCTTTGCCAGTCGGCCGGGATCAGGTTGCCTTTGTCATGCAGGATCTGCACGTCCGTCACCTGGTTGTAGGTGACCACGTCCGCCTTCAGGCCCTGCAAAATAGCCAGCGCCTGCTTGGATGAACCGGCATGCGACTGCTTGATGGTCAGCTTGTCCCCACCATTGTCTTTCGCCCACTGCTGCTCAAAAGGCGGGTTAAGGGCGGCAAACAGCTCGCGGGAGACATCATAGGAGCTGTTCAGCAGCTCCGTCGCCTGCGCCTGCGCCACCAGCAGCATGGAAGCCGCCAGCGCCAGATATCCTTTTTTCAGTGATTTAACGGCCATTGCGCACCCTTATCAACGTTGAACATTTTCTGATGATCATCATATTTATAACGGGTACGAAAGGAGTAACGGTTTTATATACCGTTTGGCGATTTGGAAGTCGAAAAGGGAATAAGCAACTGGCAAAGCTTAGCTGAAAGCGGCTCGCAGATTAGACGGGTCATTGTGACAAACGGCAGCCAGGCGTGCACTGTGTTTATATGAAAAACACACAGATATTTGCTCGTCAGCTCAGACGTAGCTTAACGCCCGCAGAACGTCGACCAGGGTACTGACTGCGCAACCGCCGTTTTGCTAGCGACACGTTTCGCCGTCAGCACCCCGTTGGCCCCTATATTCTCGATTTCGCCTGCTGCGCAATACGGCTGGCGATTGAACTGGACGGCGGCCAACACGATGACGCCGCACCCGCTGGCAACAGAGCGAGGGATGGCGAGTTTTACGCTTCTGGAATATTGAGTTTGAAGAGCATGGTGATGCGGTGATGGAGGGGATACTTGAAGCGCCTGAGTCGCCGATGCCCTCACCCCTCCCCTCTGACTGAGGGAGAGGGAGTAAAAGAATCCGCACGCAGATCCCATAGCCGCACCTTACCGTCCCCCCCCCCCCCCCCCCCTGCGGGGGGGG
>NZ_GL882860.1:36193-43057 GCF_000195655.1 Klebsiella sp. MS 92-3 | reverse complement strand
CCAGCGACGGCGCGAAGTAATACCCGCCGGTCACCGGTTTGGTGAAGCGCAGCATCGCGTCGCGTTTACCGTCGGTATCGCCAAACATGCTCAGCAGCTGCTGCTCGATGTTATACAGGCGCGCGCAGTAGGCGCAGAAATAGAGGCCATGGGTGCCGCTGGCGGTGCCGTACGGCAGGCTCTGACGGACGATTTTCAACCCTTTGCCATCTTCTTTTAAGTCCACGCGGCTCAGGTGCGACGTGACCGGACGTTCATCGCCATCGATCTCTTCGTTAGCGTCTTTAGTACGGCCGATCATCATCTCCTGATCCGGCACGCTCATGCGGTTCAGCTGTTTGAGATTATGCTCCCAGCGCTGGACGAACACGTAGCTGCCGCCCGCATCCACGCCGTCTTTAATGACCGCCACTTCGCGGCGGGTTTCTTCCCCCGCCGGGTTTTCGGTGCCATCGACGAAGCCGCTGAGGTCACGCTCTTCCACCCAGCGGAAGCCGTGAATCTCTTCTTTCACGTCGATAGCGTCGCCAAAGGCGGCCAGCGCGGCCTGCGCCACCGAGAAGTTAACTTCATGACGGGCGGATAAAATATGAATCAGCAGGTCATACTGGGTGGACGGCGCCAGCCCTTTGCCATAGACCGGGAAATCTTTTAACTCATCCGCCCCTTCGCCGCCGCTCAGCTGACGCCAGACGTTATTGCCGAACGCCACCACCGCACCGAGTTTGGCGTCGGGGAATTTAGCCTGGAAGGTGGCCACGTTATCGACAAAAATTTTGCTCGCTTCGCGCAGGGCGTTAACGTCCCCTTTGAGATTGGCTTCAATCCAAATCGCCGCGCGGCAATGTTCCGGCAAAATGCCGCTCTGAACCTGAGACATCGCTCCTCCTGAAATGATGCAACCACAACGCTGTCGCGTTGCTAACGCGCCATTGTAACCGTTTTTCAGAGCTGTCGTGTCTCTTCAGATCAATTTAGCGACGCCAGATAATCTTGCTGACCTTCCAGTTTTTCAGCGTATCGTCGGAGGGCATCAGCTCGTCCGGACCGCTCCAGTGGCCAGTGAAGGCATAGCTGATATGCTGGCTCCCCTCGGCCTGACACTCGATGACCGCCCCGTTGTCATGGCTGCCTTTCTGGCAGTTGCCGAAGGCTTTGCTGTACAGGTCGCTAAACGGTGTGCCGATTTTCACGCCGCTGGCGGTTTTGATATCCGCATCACGCACGTCAATCCGGCTGATAGCACCGTTGTCGCCATTGATGGTCAGCGCCACGCTGTTGTTTTTCAGCGCTTCAAAGTAGTGGACGATATTGCCCTTATCGGTCTTCATTCCGCTGCGTAAACGGTAGTCGCTGCCCAGCGCATCGCTAATCGCCTGTTCATTGAGCGGCGTGGAAGCCGTCAGTTTACCCACTCCCTGCTCGGTCACCTCGGTGGAAGCGCCAAACCAGTTCCACGGATAGGCCGCCGACCAGTTGACTGCGCTCATCGTGGAGCAGCCGGTCAGCGCCAGCGGAAGCGCACAGAGCATTACACGTAGCGATTTCATATCTCAATCCTTTCTGAGTCATTCAACGCATGTTGGAGTTCACGATCGGCAAAAAGTGCCATTAAAAGGTGGTCTGGTGAAAACAGGCGCCCAGGCGACGGCTGGTTAACAGCCACCACAGGGCATAGCCATCCGCGACCAGCAGCGCAATGGTCAACGAGGAGGGAGATTCGCCGCTCAGCCATAGCATCGGCTGCCACAGCAACAGCAGCACTTGCGATAGCACCAGCAGCCAGCGCATCGCCCGCCACAGGCGCGGCAGGCGCTGACGATAGCCGCTAAGCAGAAAGGCCAGCACCGCCGGCACGCCTGGCAGTAAACCAAGCCAGAAGCGCTCGTGATCGGGATAGAACAGATTAAGAATCGCGTCGCCCTGCTGGCGCGATGCGCCGGCCATCAAAAACAGCACCCACGTGCGGGCCTGCAACAACAGCACGCACCAGAAAAGCAAAGGCAGGCGCAGACGGCCATGGGCATCAAAATCGGCGGGGATAAACTCAGTATTCTTCATCTTCGATCAGGCGCTTGCCCAGGGTCAGGACATCGGCGTACTCATAGCCCAACCGCTCGTACATTCCCTGCACCACGTCGTTGTCTTCACGGACCATAATGTTGATTTTCGGGCAGCCGCGGGCAATCAGCTTTTTCTCCAGACGGTTGAGCAGCGCGTTCGCGATACCCCGGCCGCGATATTCCGGATGGACGCCGAGATAATAGGCCGATCCGCGATGACCGTCATATCCGCCCATCACCGTGCCGACCACTTCGCCATTCACTTCCGCCACCAGAAACAGGCTGACGTCGTGATTCAGCTTGCGCTCAATATCCATCTCCGGATCGTTCCACGGGCGCAGCAGATCGCAGCGCTCCCACAGCGTCACAACCTCTTCGAAATCCTGCTGGCGAAAAACGCGAATCTCCATGGTATTCCCCACCATTGACGGTTAAAAACAGTGATTATGGCGCGAATATAACTGATAGCCAATATCAGGCGAAATCAGCGACAAAAAATGGCATAATATGACTTTGTCATGTATTGAAATGAAAAGTAAAACAATTCTTATTTTGAATGGTCGTAACGGCAAACGCGATACGATATAACATTGGACATCACTTGTTTACAATTCAGGCCGAATGAGCACTTTTAAACCCTTAAAAATACTTGCTTCGCGCCGTCAGGTGCTGAAAGCCGGGCTGGCTGCGATGACGCTGAGCGGCGTCGCCTCACAGGTCAGCGCAAAAGAACAGCCACTGAAAACGTCAAATGGACATAGCAAACCCGCCGCCAAAAAGGCCGGGGGTCGCCGGATTGTAATGTTAGATCCGGGCCACGGCGGCATCGATACCGGCGCTATCGGCCATAACGGCTCGAAAGAGAAGCATGTGGTGTTGGCGATCGCTAAGAACGTGCGCAGCATTTTGCGCAGCAACGGCATCGACGCCCGCCTGACCCGCACCGGGGATACCTTTATCCCGCTGTACGACCGCGTGGAGATCGCCCATCAGCACGGCGCCGATCTGTTTATGTCAATCCACGCCGATGGTTTTACCAACCCGAGCGCCGCCGGCGCCTCGGTGTTCGCCCTGTCAAACCGCGGCGCCAGTAGCGCCATGGCGAAATACCTCTCCGATCGCGAAAACCGCGCCGATGAGGTCGCAGGTAAGAAAGCGACGGATAAAGACCATCTGCTGCAGCAGGTACTGTTCGATCTGGTGCAGACCGACACCATCAAAAACAGCCTGACGCTGGGCTCGCATATCCTGAAAAAGATCAAGCCGGTACATAAGCTACACAGCCGCAATACCGAGCAGGCGGCGTTCGTGGTGCTGAAGTCACCATCCATACCGTCTGTGCTGGTGGAAACCTCGTTTATCACCAACCCGAACGAGGAGAAACTGCTCGGCACCACCGCCTTCCGGCAGAAAATCGCCACCGCGATTGCCAACGGCATTATCAGCTATTTCCACTGGTTCGATAACCAGAAAGCCCATTCGAAGAGACGTTAATGAAACCCGATGCCGCGCAGGTAAAAACTTTTCTGCTCCAGCTCCAGGACAACCTCTGTCAGCAGCTGAGCGCCGTGGATGGCGCGCCGTTTATTGAAGATGCCTGGCAGCGGGAAGGCGGTGGCGGCGGACGCAGCCGGGTGCTGCGCGAAGGCCGGGTGTTCGAGCAGGCGGGGGTCAACTTTTCCCACGTCCATGGCGACGCCATGCCTGCCTCCGCCACCGCGCACCGCCCGGAGCTGGCCGGACGCAGTTTTGAAGCCATGGGCGTCTCGCTGGTGGTTCATCCGCTGAACCCCTACGTGCCCACCAGCCATGCCAACGTGCGGTTCTTTATTGCCGAAAAGCCTGGCGCCGACCCGGTGTGGTGGTTCGGCGGCGGCTTTGATTTAACCCCTTACTACGGCTTTGAAGAGGATGCCGTCCACTGGCATCGTACCGCCCGCGATCTGTGTCTGCCGTTCGGCGAGGAAGTCTATCCGCGCTATAAAAAATGGTGCGATGATTACTTCTATCTCAAGCACCGCCAGGAGCAGCGCGGCATCGGCGGTCTGTTCTTTGACGACCTGAACACCCCGGATTTTGACCACTGCTTCGCCTTTATGCAGGCGGTCGGGAACGGCTATGCTGACGCCTATTTACCTATCGTCGAACGCCGGAAAGCCACGCCGTACGGCGAACGCGAGCGCCACTTTCAACTCTACCGTCGCGGCCGCTATGTCGAGTTCAATCTGGTCTGGGACCGCGGCACCCTGTTCGGCCTGCAGACCGGCGGGCGTACGGAGTCGATTCTGATGTCGATGCCGCCGCTGGTGCGCTGGGAATATGATTATCAGCCCGAGCCCGGCAGCCCCGAGGCGGCGCTGAGCGAGTTTATTCAGGTGCGCGACTGGCTGTAACGGCCGGATGGCGGCTGGCCACCCGGTAGCGGAGTCTCTTCCCTCACACCCACTGGCGCAGGCGATGGTGCAGCGTCATCGACGGTTTCTCAGCAAACAGCTGCTGATAGTCGGTGGCGAACTGCCCCAAATGCCAGAATCCCCACTGCATGGCCGCCTCCTTGACCGTCTCGCGCTCTGACCAGGGGCTTATCAGCTCCCGACGCACAGCGTTCAGGCGGATCCGTTTGAGCCAGGCGTTAGGACCAATCCCCAGTATCGCATGGAAGGCGTTCTGCAAGGTGCGACGGCTGACGTACAGCTGCTGGCACAGATCGAGAACGGTTAACGGCTCCGCGCTGTTTTCCAGCACATATTCGCGCGCCTGCGCCAGCAGGCGGCGGTAGCTCTGGTGGCTGACGCTCTCTGCACTTACCATCGGCTGCGCTTCTTCCAGCATCGTGCCCATCGCCAGCAACAGATTATCCCGCAGGACCTTACGCACGGCCGGCTGATGAAGGGTATCCGGATGCTCGCTAAAGGTGGCCAGCGCCTGCTGGACAAACCCCCACAGCGCGGCCTTATGCGGCTCGCGGACCGCCAGCGCTGACTGGTTGCGTAGCATATGTAGCACTCGCTCCGGGTGGTGCAGGAAACTGGCGTGACGCGCAATCACCTCCTGCGAAATCACTACCCCGAGAATGGTGTAATCATCCGGCGTGCTGAGCTCGAACTCCGTACCGCCGGGACGGGTGGCGATTTCTGCCCGGCCCAGACACTGCGAGCCGATAAACCCCTGTTCACCCCGGGTCGCCGGAATGCCAAACCAGAAGGAGTTCGGCCAGACCAGGCAGGACTGGCGCAGCGCCAGCCCGGTATATTCGCGGAAGACCTGGATCTCATCGAGCAGGATTTCGGTAAACTCGCCGCGAAACTGCCCCGGATGCAGCTGATCGTAGATCTGTTGCCAGGCGGTAATGGTCAGGGCGTGCTCATACACATCGGTTGTGTGTCGTTGATGAATATTGTCAATTTCAACCTGAGGCGTCAGCCTGGTGTCTTCCGGCAACGCCTCGCAACAGAGATGGTGCAAATTTGCAGAACGACGCTTTTTCATAATCGTTAAAGCCGGGGGCAAGCCGCTCCCGGCACCTCCGACAGGTTATGGATTTTTGAGACGATAGCGGCTACTGCGTTTTCGTAGCGTCCCTGCGGAAAAGAGCTGCTCCAGCGCCTGGCGGGCCTTATCCAGCGGCCAGGCAAAATGCGCGGCGACCTCGCCGGCCGTCATGCCCTGACGAACTGAAGCCAGCAGCGTCAGTAAGGCTTCCGATGAAGCCGGGTCAGCTGGCGGCATGGGCGCTGGCGGCGGTGGCTGAAAACCGCCGATCAGCCGCTGGGTATCCTCTTCCGGGCGGCCAATTTCCCGACGGCTGATCACGCAGCCGGTCCGCCGGGCAGCGGCGGCCCCAGCATCCAGCGCGGCGCGGCAGGCCGCCAGGTCGCCCTCCACCACCAGCGTTAACCTGCCCGGGTCGAGCACTTCATGACTGAGCAGGCGCACATTGGCCGCCTTAAGCATGGCATCCGCAGCGTCTACAGCCGCGACCATGCCCTCCACTTCGAGCAATCCCAGCGCATTGATCATCGCTCCCTCCATTACACACGCTGTACAGGATGACGGGCAATATCGAGAACGGCATCGGTAAAGGCATTGCAGGCGGCTTTACAGGCGGCCTGGCTTCCCGTCAAAAAGGCGGCCGAATAGTTGGTTTCCGATGGCGGCGGGACGTAGGTCACCAGCTGAACGTCGGCCGACTTCATCGCCGCATCGATACCAAACGTCGCCTCCAGCGGCGGCGCCACCAGATAAGCGATCGGATCGCCCAACGCGATGCCAGCGGCCGATGAAAGATAAGAGCCGGTACGCGACACCACGTGCGCCAGAAACGCGGTATCTTGCGCGTCGTTAGCCCACTGGAATGCCGCCCCACCTTCAATATGCGCCATCATGGCATCCAGCCCGGCGCGAACTTCCGCCGGGTTCGGGCCGCCAAGCATGATCAGTACTTCGCCGGCGGTAGGCGACGGACCATGGGCCGCACCGGCGTAGAGGGAGCGGCCATAGACCACCTCCACCATCGCCTGCTTTGTCGCTTCGTCGGCGGCAATATACGTCACATCGTCAGAATCTGCCGTGATGAGTCCGAGGCTACGTATATGCGACGGTAATTTAAGCTCGCGCGCGAAACCGTCATTCACCGAGGCAATCACGCGCATCGCGGTAACCGAGGGTCGAATCAAATCTAATGCTGGCATGATGCCTCCTTAACGGCTCATGTTGATGCCGGAGGCTTTCTGCTCCAGCATGCGTTTAGCTAAATCCACGATCACCGCGGCGGCTTCTACCGGCGGGGGGGCGCCCCGGG
>NZ_GL882860.1:23348-36065 GCF_000195655.1 Klebsiella sp. MS 92-3 | reverse complement strand
GGGGGGGTGCCGCCCTGGTGGATATTGGAGATACAGGTCCGGTCGGCCTCGACGGTGGTCGCCACCCGCGGGGAGTACACCGCGTAGCAGGAGAGGCTCTCCGACTGGCCGAGCCCCGGGCGCTCGCCAACCAGCAGGATCACCACCTTCGCGCCGAGGATCTCGCCGATCTGATCTTCAATCTTGACGCGGCCATAGCGCACGAAGAACGGCGTCCCGACCTTCAGACCCGCCTGTTTCAGGCCGGCAAGCAGCGGCGGCAGGATCTCTTCGTAGTTGGCGGTGATGGCATCCGTCGACAGGCCATCGGACACCACCACCTGCACATCCGGATCCATCACGCACTGCGCCTTCAGCGCATCAATCGCTTCCGGACTGAGGCGACGGCCCATATCCGGACGCGTGAGGTAGAGGTTCTTATCGCTAATCTCGGAACGCACTTCCAGCAGCCCCTGCGCTTTCACCCACGCTTCCGGCACCTCTTTGAGCACCGTGTCTTTCGAGCGCGAGTGATCGGCCAGGAAGCGCAGCAGCGCCTGAGTGCGCGGACGCGGGCCGGCGCGGCCGGTGCAAACGCGCGCCGCGGTACTGCGTTTCAGTTCAGTCAGTACTTCGGCGCGGTGCGGATGTTGTACGCCAATCCAGGCTTTCGCTTCCGCTGAGCCCAGGTCCAGCGCGCAGCTTTCCACCACCGCTTCGCTGGCGCAGGCGGCATGGCAGGCCGGCGTCGACGCTGCGGGGGCCTGCGGCTGCGACTGTGGTTGTCCCATTGACGCCATTACGCTGCGTACAATGTCTTCAATCTGTTTTTGATCCATGATGTGTCATCCCCGCGTCATCAGAAGAACAGTGACGGATCGCCCGCCCGTTTGGTCAGGCGACCATTTGCCATAATGCCCATCGTTTCCAGCCAGCGTTCAAACTCCGGCGACGGCCGCAGGCCCAGCAGCTGGCGCACGGTCGCGGTATCGTGGAAGGCGGTGGTCTGGTAGTTGAGCATGATGTCGTCGCCGAGCGGCATGCCCATGATGTAGTTGCAGCCTGCGGTCGCCAGCAGGATCATCAGGTTTTCGTTGAGGTTCTGGTCGGCATCGGCATGGTTGGTATAGCAGCAGTCGCAGCCCATTGAGATGCCGCTCAGCTTGCCCATAAAGTGGTCTTCCAGGCCGGCGCGAATGATTTGCCGGTCGTTATAGAGATACTCCGGCCCGATAAAGCCCACCACGGTGTTGACGAGGAACGGATCGTAGTGCCGCGCCAGGCCATAGTTACGCGCTTCCATGGTCACCTGGTCGGCGCCGAAGTTAGCGCCCGCGGAAAGCGCCGAGCCCTGCCCGGTTTCAAAGTAAAGACAGTTCTCCCCGGCGATGCGGTTAAACTCCGCCCCCACCGCCCGCGCTTCATCGAGCATCGCCAACTCGACGCCGAACTCTTTAAGCCCTTTTTCACTGCCGCAGATGCTCTGGAAGATAAGCCCCCCCGGCGCGCCGCGGCGGATGGCTTCAATCTGGGTGGTGACGTGCGCCAGCACGCAGCCCTGGGTCGGGATGTTAAACTTGTCGATCACCCCGTACACCGTATCCAGCACCCGGCTCAGGTTCTCCACGTCGTCAGTGACCGGGTTGACGCCAATCACCGCGTCGCCCGCGCCGAAGGAGAGCCCTTCATAGATTTGCGCGGCAATACTCTGCACATCGTCGCGGGTATCGTTCGGCTGCAGGCGGCAGCTAAAGGTCCCCGGCAGACCGATGGTGGTATTGGCTTTTTTGATCACCGGCATTTTTTTACCGCCGTAGATCAGATCGGCGTTGGAGCAGATTTTGGCCACCGCAGCCACCACCTCGGAGGTCAGCCCTTTGCGGACAAAAGCGATATCGTCGCTGGTGACCTCGTCGTTGAGCACGTATTCCCGCAGGTCGCTGATGGTCCAGTGTTTAATCCGCTGATAGGCGGTTTCGTTCACGTCATCCTGGATCAGGCGCGTAACGCAGTCCTCCTCATACGGGATCACCGGGTTATTACGGATATCGGCCACCGTCATATCGGAGAGCACCTGCTTGGCGGCCACGCGCTGCTGCGAACTCTCCGCCGCTACCCCCGCCAGCACATCCCCCGAACGCAGTTCGTTGGCTTTCGCCAGCACCTCTTTTACATCCTTAAACTGATAAACATTGCCGAACAATGTGGTCTTTAGTTTCATAAGTCGTTCCCTCAGGAAGGAAATGCGAGTGATTTCACCGTCACCGGCACAACCGATCCGCCAAAAAGAGGCGTACCAATGTCGATATAGTCTCCCGCCCGGATGCTCACCTCATCGATGACCGCCAGCGGAAGGTGTGGAAGCTGTGGCCGCAGCAGCATGCCCAGCGCTTTGCCAAAATCCTGCTCGGCCACCAGCAGCAGCGGACGGGGATTGGGAAAGCGGGCGACAAACGCCAGCAGGGCGTCAATTACGGTCAGTAAGGTGGCGTAGCGCACCGGAAGTGAAGCGGGAAGCGCCAGCACGTAAGCGTCCGCCTCGGGGGCCAGATCGAGCTGCGTCAGCGCCTGGAGCCAGGCGTTCGGCAGATCGGCGGCATCCTGCGGGATAGCCACCGGCAGATTGCGCAGCGGCAATGGAACCCCCTCCAGCCAGATGGTGCTCCCGGACAGGGACAGCGTATGCGCCCCGGCGCCAATCACCGTGGCGCGCACGGTTTGCGCCGGGAACTGCACGTTCATCTCACGCAGGCGCGGATGCTCATGCAGGGCCGTGGCCAGCAGCGGCCCGATATCGGAAAAACAGAAAGGATCGGCGGGCTGATGGCGGTAGCACTCCCCCACTCCGCCGGAAAGGGTAATCACCTCCGGCTGAACACCCGCAGGCAGTACTTCGGTTTGCATCAGCCCCTGCGCCAGCGGTGAGAGGGTGCCGTCGATCACCTCGACGATCAGCGCCGCCATCCGGCTCGCCACCTGCGCCAGCTGCCCGGCGGTCAGCGCCAGGACGTTAGTGCCGGCGCCAAACAGCGCATCGACAATCCGCTGCCCCGGCGGGTGCGCGTGGACCACGCGCCCCTGAGCGTCGGTTTCCAGCAGGCGGCCGCCGACGTTGAGGCAGGCGGTGGCGCTGACGTTTCCGGCGTCAAACAGGGCATAGTTCGAGGTACCGCCGCCAATATCGATATTAAGCACCCGGCACATCCGCTGCCGGGACAGGGTCTGCGCCCCGGCGCCGTGTCCGGCAATGACCGACTCCAGATGCGGCCCGGCGCTGGCGACGACAAAATCGCCCAGCGACTGCGAGAGCGCCATCACCGCCGGGCGGGCATTGCGGGTTTTCGCGCTTTCGCCGGTGATGATGATCGCCCCGGAATCCACCGCTTGTGGAGCGATCCCTGCGGCCCGGTACTGAGCCAGAATCAGCGCCTCAAGCTCGGCCTCTTTCAGTTCTCCCTGCTTATCAACCGGCGTAAAGAAGACCGGGCTTTGCCAGCTAATGTCGCGTTTGATGAATTCATAACGCGGCACCTGGGAAACCGCCGCGCGGTTCACCAGCTCGAGGCGCGAGAAGATCACCTGCGTGGTGGTGGTGCCGATATCAATACCGACGCTCAACAGCTGGCGCGTGTTCACGAGTGCGCCTCCGCTTCGTTGTTGGCAGGCGCCGGTACGTTTTCATCTTTTGGCACCAGCAGCATCGCCACGCCAATCGCGGTAACGCCGCCGACCAGTTTGCCGACAATCATCGGAAAGATCATGGCGTTCATATTGGCCGCCGCAAAACCGAGATGGTCGCCGAGGGCGAACGCCGCTGACACCGAGAAGGCGCAGTTGATCACTTTCCCGCGGGTATCCATCTGCTTCATCATGCCGAACATCGGAATATTGTTCGCCAGGGTAGCGACCATGCCGCCGGCAGCCATATTGTTGATTTTTAGCAGATTACCAACGCGCATCAGCGGCTTTTCAAACCAGCGGGTCAGCAGGAGCACCATCGGATAAGCGCCGAGCAGCACGCAGGAGATAGAGCCAATGACTTCGATGGCGCGCATCACCTCGCCGGGCTGGTCGCCAGGCGCCATAAAGATCGGATCGAGTCCCGGGATCAGCTCCCAGCCGAGCAGGAACTTGATCACCGCCGCCGCCAGGCCGATGGTGATCAGCGCCACGAGGAATTTGGCGAAGATCTGGAAGCCGTTGATCATTTTTTCCGGAATAAACTTCAGCCCCAGCGCCACCAGCACGGCGACGATGATCACCGGGATCATATTCATCAGGATCAGCGCGAAGGTAAACGCTACCGGCTGGCCGTTTATCTCCACCCCGGAATACATCGCCACCAGACCGCCGGCGATACAGCCGATGGGAATGGTGACAATGCCCGCCAGCACGCCGAGCGCCAGCCAGCGGCGATCGGTTGGTTCGATAATGCCGAGCGCCACCGGAATGGAGAACACAATGGTCGGACCCATCATAGAGCCGAGGATCAGGCCTGAGTACATCCAGGCCGCCACGTCGCCGCCCGCGAGTTCTTTAGCGAGGAAGAAACCGCCCATGTCGCACGCCAGCAGCGTGCCGGCGAACATCGACGGGTTGGCGCCGAGCATCTCATACAGCGGAATAATCACCGGACCAAGCAGATGAGCCAGCACTGGCGCCAGGGCGGTCATCCCGACCATCGCCAGGCCCAGCGCGCCCATCGCCATAAACCCTTCTTCAAACTGACCGCCGGATCCCTCAATGCTTTTCCCCAGTTTGCCGAGAAAGCGCGCCGAGCCGCCGAACTGCGACAGGATCCTGTCCACGGCGGCAATCAGCATAAAGAACATCATGATGTACATGATGATTTCGTTAATTCCCATAGCCCTTACTCCCTGTCATTTATGATTTGTAGATACTGTGAATACCGGGACATTAGCCGCACTCAGGCGACTTTCCCGGGCCGCGGCGTGAACGCCTTACCCGGGCTACGGCATAGCAGACGGCTGTGATCCTGTAGCCCGGCTAAGCGCAGCACGAGCCGGGAAAGCCACAGCCACACGCCTCCGGGAAAATCGGCATTTATTGCGCCGCCGCGTACAGCTCGATAATCTGCTCCCGGCTGGCGGTGCGTGGATTGGTGCGCAAACAGATGTCCTCCTGCGCCGCTTGCGCCCAGGCGGCGTAGTGCGCGGACGTCGCGCCAGCCTCCGTCAGCCGCATCGTCAGACCGACCTCGGCGATCAGCTCGCGCACGGCGGCGATAGCCTCGCGGTCATCGGTTTTCTTGCCGGTTAACGCCCGGCCGATCTGGCTGAAGTGCGCCCGGCGCACCATGCGGTTAAACTCCATCACCGTTGGCAGCAGCATGGCGTTGGCCAGACCGTGTGGAATATGCAGCGCCGCCCCCGGCTGATGCGCCATGGCATGGCATAGCCCCAGCCCGGCGCTGGAAAACGCCATCCCCGCCATGCAGGAAGCCAGCAGCATGTTTTCCCGCGCCGCCAGATCCTGACCGCAGCCCACCGCTTTCGGCAGCGCCTCGCCGATCATGGCTATCGCCCCCATCGCCAGACTGTCGGTAAACGGCGTGGCGTGGCGGGCGCTGTAGGCCTCGACGGCGTGGGTCAGCGCATCAATCCCGGTCATTGCCGTGATATGCGGCGGGACGCCCTCGGTCAGCGCGGCGTCGAGGATCGCCACATCCGGCATCAGCGAGGCATGCGCCAGCACCTGTTTGCGTCCACTCACCGCATCGATAATCACCGTCACATTGGTGGTTTCAGACCCGGTGCCAGCGGTGGTCGGCACCGCGATCAGCGGCAGACGTGGGCGCAACTCGCTGTGCTCCGTCATCTCCCCCAGCGTCTGCTCAGGATTGGCGACCAGCAGCGCCACCGCCTTCGCCGCATCCAGTACCGATCCACCGCCAAAGGCCACCACGCCGTCGCAGCGCGCGTCCCGCAGCTGGGCGACGGCGGCGCAGACATCGGTGACGCAGGGTTCGCCGGCGGGACAGGGCCAGAGAGTCATAGCAATCCCTTTCATCGCCAGGCTACGCTCCAGCCCGGCGGTCATTCCCGCCTGATGGAGAAAACTGTCAACCATGACAAACAGATGCCTAAGGCCCCGGGACTGCGCTTGCGGACCGCAGGCCGCCAGCGCGCCGACGCCGTGCAGCGTCACCGGCGGAACGTTGAAGCTTTTCATTTGCTGAAGATTCAGCGTATCAAAGGCATGGAACAGCGCCGTCTGCAGTTCAGCTTGCATACATCCCCTCCGCTTTTTCTCTCCCGCTGTTGGCGATTGCCAGCGGGGTCATAAACAGGCTGTGCTGCGGCAAATGCACCGGTAATGCCGGGAAGCGCTGACGAAACAGCTCATGCACGCCCGGCTGCATACAGGCGCCGCCTGCCAGCCACAAATCGACAATCCCTTGTCCGGCAATATGTCGGGCGACAATTTCGGCCATCTTCTCGTACACCGGCTTAACCACCGGCCAGATCTCCCCGGCGTGGCTGCGCTTGTACTGCTCCGCCTCCTCAAGCCCGATGCCGCGATTCCCGGCCAGAGTCAGGGAGATATGGTGGCCGCCGGTTGCTTCATCCGCCGAATACGTCACCCTGCCCTGTTTAACGATGGCGATCCCGGTGGTGCCGCCGCCGATATCCACCACCCCGGCGTTATCGAGCTGCAGCAGATCGGCCACCGCGGTAGGCTCATCCAGCACATGACTGATCTCCAGCCCGGCGGACTCCAGGACATTAATCGAAATGCGCGGATCGGTGCCGGGCGGAAACGAGGTCGCCGCATGGGTGAAGCGGCAGCCCAGCTGCTGCTCGAGAGTCGCAAGATGTCGGCGCACGAGGGTGACGGCGCCAAAAAAATCCCAGACGATGCCGTCGCGCACCACGTCGGCCCAGTCAAGGCATACCGCAACCGGCTGGCCGTCACGGTCAACCACCATCGACACCACGTCGCAGGTGCCCAAATCGATGCCCAGCCACAGCGGCGCCTCGCTGGCGGCGGGCGCCTGGTTACACAGGGCAGCGGCTTTTTGTAGTCTCGGCGAAAGCCAGCGTTGTTCGTCGTGCGCCATGTTCATCCCTTATACGATTCGAAACGCATCCACCAGCACGCAGCGACGCAGACGAACGAAGGTCCGCGCGCTGGTTACCCCTTCCCCGGTTGGGGTGGTGATGGTCATGGTGGTCCAGCCCTCGCCGCCCAGCCCAAGCCCGGCGATGCACGGTCCATTTTTGACGAAGATGCTGGTGTCGATGGCGTTCGCCATCTGGTTCATGTTGTCGATGTTGCGCGAGTGCATCGCCGCGGTGTGGTGGCAGCCGCCTTCCAGTTGCACCGCCAGGGCGATGGCCTCTTCAACGTTCGCCACCCTCACCACCGGCAGCACCGGCATCATCAGTTCAGTCACCGCAAACGGATGGCTGGCGGGCGTTTCCACAAACAGCAGGCGGGTTTGCGCCGGCACCTGCAGACCAATCGCCGCGGCGATTTTGCCCGCGTCGCGACCGACCCAGTCGCGGCTGACCGTGCCTTTGCCGCGCTCGTCAATATTTTTCAGCAGCAGCGGCTGGAGCTGTTCGGCCTGCGCCGCCGTGAGTTTCACCGCCTGCTGGCCTTCCATCAGGCGCATCAGTTCGTCGGCAACGCTATCGACCACGATCAGCACCTTCTCGTCGGCGCAGATAATGTTGTTATCAAAAGAGGCGCCTTTGACGATCGCCTGCGCGGCGCGCGGTAGATCGGCAGTCTCATCCACCACCACCGGCGGATTGCCAGCCCCGGCGGCGATCAGGCGTTTGTTGGTATGTTTGCGCGCCGCCTCGACCACCGCTTCGCCGCCGGTCACCACCAGCAGGCCGATGCCAGGGTACTTAAACAGCCGCTGGGCGGTGTCGATATCCGGGTTCGCCACGGTCACCAGCAGGTTGGCCGGGCCGCCGGCGGCCACTACCGCCTGGTTAAGCAGGGTAATTGCCCTTTGCGAGACCTTTTTCGCCGCCGGATGGGGGGCGAAGACCACGCTGTTGCCGGCGGCAATCAGGCTAATGGCGTTGTTGATCACCGTCGCCGCCGGATTGGTGGACGGCGTCACCGAGGCCACCACGCCCCAGGGCGCATTTTCAATCAGCGTCAGGCCATTATCGCCGGTGAGCACCTGCGGAGTCAGACACTCCACGCCCGGCGTGCCGCGCGCCTGCGCCACGTTTTTGGCAAACTTATCTTCAACGCGTCCCATGCCGGTCTCCGTCACCGCAAGCTCCGCCAGTTCACGGGCATACTTTTCACCCGCCTCACGAATGGCCTGAATCACCTGCTGACGCATCGCCACCCGCTTTAATCCCTGCTGGGCCACCGTTGCCGCCGCGACAGCGTCATCCAGTGAGGCAAAAACGCCCATATCATGAACGGTGCCGGCAGGCTGGCTGCTGTCTTTCATTTTCAGCAGTACCGCTTTCACTACCTGTTCAATGTCCTGTTGATTCATGATTTTTCACCCTACTTATGGAAGAGCACCTGACCATCGGCCGCAGCCTCATCCACGATACCAATCACGCACAGATCGACCGGAGAGGCGCCGTGTGCGTGCGCCTGTCGCGCCGAGCTGCCGCTGACCAGCAGTACCCACTCTCCGCATCCCGCGCCGATGCTGTCGATGGCGACCGCACATTGCCCGTCGGGCTCGCCGCGGGCATTGAGCATCTCCACCATCAGCAGTTTGTCGTGGGCCAGACCTTCATGGCGTACGGTGCAGACCACATATCCGGTTACCACAGCCAGCTTCATGTCCGTCTCCGCGTGTGATGTGCAGGCCGGAAAAGCGCAACGCCATCCGGCATTCATGCCTTTTCATGGCCGGATAGCGACGCGCTGGCGTCTTATCCGGCCAGAATTTTCCGGCACCCCCTCCCCCGTTAGATGTTGCTGTCGCCCTTGAAGCTAATCGGGAAGACCTCTTCCAGATCGCCATGCGGGCGCGGGATGACATGTACAGAGACCAGCTCACCGATACGCTGAGCCGCCGCCGCCCCGGCATCCGTCGCGGCTTTGCACGCCGCGACATCGCCGCGCACCATGGCGGTCACCAGGCCCCCGCCGATCTGTTTCACTCCCACCAGCTTGACGCGGGCCGCTTTGACCATGGCGTCGGAGGCCTCAATCAGTGCAACCAGGCCCCGGGTTTCAATCATTCCTAATGCTTCCATTGTGTTTTCCTCTCATAAGGGGTCCTGAAGGGGACCATTCATTCAACCAGCGTGGACGAGTCGGGGATCCGGCTTGCGTCCGTCTGGCGCGGTACCGACGCCACCAGCGCCAGTTCGATAATTTCCTCTACGCTACAGCCTCGCGAGAGGTCGTGAAGCGGGGCGGCCAGGCCCTGGATCAGCGGCCCGATGGCGCGATATCCGCCCAGCCGCTGGGCGATTTTGTAGCCGATGTTGCCCGCCTCCAGCGACGGGAAGACCAGCACATTGGCCCGGCCCTGCAGCGGGCTGCCGGGCGCTTTGTGCGCAGCGACGTCCGGTACAAAGGCGGCGTCAAACTGCAGCTCGCCATCGACCATCAGCTGCGGCGCCCGCTGACGCACGATCTCCGTGGCCTGCTGGACGTTAGCCACACAGGGATGCCGGGCGCTGCCGTGTGTCGAGAAGGACAGCATTGCCACCCGCGGCGCTTCGCCAGCGATCGCTTGCCAGGTCTCGGCGCTGGCAATCGCGATATCCGCCAGCTGCGCCGCGGTCGGCTGCGGCACCACGCTGCAGTCGGCAAACCCCAGCGGCTGTCCGGTATACTGCGGCAGCATCAGAAACAGCGAAGAGAGCGTTTTACACCCCGGCTGCAGGCCGATAAGGCGCAGACCAGCGCGCAGCACGCTGGCGGTTGACGAGAGATTTCCGGCGATACACACCTCGGCCTGCCCGGCGCTGACCATCGCCGCGGCGAACATCAGCGGGTCGGCCAGCTTGTCGACCGCGTCAGCGGGCGCTTTATCGCCGGCGCGCGCCTGCCAGGCGGCGGCAAACGCCTCGCGCATCGCCAGGTTGCTGTGCGGATCGATGACCTGCACCCCGGTCAGCGGCAGACGTTCGCCAAGGGCGAACTGCCGCAGCGCGAAGGGGCTGGCGACGAGGATCGGATGCGCCAGGCCCTGCTGCTGCAGATAATGCGCCGCCTTCAACACGCGGACGTCCAGCGCATCCGGGAACACCACCCTGGCGGGGGCGCGCAGCGCCAGTTTGCGACACTGGTCAATGATCATCTTCACCTCCCAGCTGCTGCAGTTGGCTGAGCGCCGGCGGCGAGTCCGTCACGCCCAGGATCATCATCACGTAGACCGCGCTGGAAAGGCGGTTGAGCGCCTGTAGAATATCGGCACGCTGGACCGCAAATTGCGGCGTAATAAACACCTGCGCCGCGGTCACCTCCGCCTCGCGCACTTTGCCGCGCAGCAAATTAAGCAGCGCGACATCGCGCCCATGGCGGGCCTCCGGCACCAGGTGATCGTGACCCAGGTAACGCAGCGGCTGATGGGACAGACGATGCAGCTGCGCCTCGCTGAATCCGGCTATCGACTGCGCCGCCAGCGGTTCCTCCAGCGCATCGGCGCGCATGATGTTGCCCAGCCGCGAACGGATATCCGTCAGCCACGGCTGCCAGGGCTCCGCCAGTTCAATTTGCAGCCACACCGTCAGGGCGATGGTGCTGTCCAGCACCGCGCGGAAGGCCAGCCGCGGATCGTTTTTCGCCACCAGGGTATCGGCCGTCAGATGAGTTAAGGTGTCCGGCTTTTTGCCCACCGGCTGGTGACAAAGCTCGCAGCAGGCCTGGGGCGGATGGTCGCTGCTGGTCAGGACATGCACCGGCTGTGGCGTCTGTTCGTCATCCTCGACAAACAGGCGCCCCTGGCGGTCGAGAAATTTGACCCGCAGATGCCGACTTTCCAGCAGTTCCCTCGCCGAGGGCGTCAGGCGGGCATCGGCAGGAAGATGGATTTCACCGCCTTCGCTGAGCGTATGATTCGCTCTGAGCCACGCTTCGGTAATGAAATCGTTCATAGCGATTGCCAGTTTGCCGGCCAGGCGACGTACAGGAAGCGCACCGTCGACGGGGTACCGAATTCGATGCTGGAGCCTTTCGGGATGAACATGACGTCCCCCGCTTTGGCGACCAGCGTTTCCCCTTGATGGCGCACATGCAGCTCGCCCTCCAGCACCATATCGATTTCGTCGTAGTTCAGCGTCCACGGGAAGAAGGCGTTCTCCCACTGCATAAATCCGGCCGCCATGCTGCTGCCATCCTGGTCAGTCACCAGGTCCGTTAAGCCAACGCAGTGCGGCTGGGCGCCGTCGAAGCGGCCAAACTTCACGCTGCTGCCGTCGATCACTTTGATGCCGCCTTTGCCGGTCACGGAGTCAAATCCCGGCTGCATCGCCTCCTGCTCCAGGGACTGCTTCTCCTTCATCACCTTTTCCATCAGCTGCGCCACCAGGCTTTCGGTAAACTGGCCTTCCGGCAGCTGCGCCAGGATGGTTTCCCGGATCCGCTGGCTTTCCGTTTTGTCGCTGTCCGCCGCTGTCGCCGCCGGCGCGGCGTCATCGTCTTCGGTGATAGTGAATCCCAGCAGCTCGGCGACTTCGCGCGCTTCCGGGGTGATAATGCTGGCGCGCAGAACTACTGACATCGCCTGTTCGCCGCGCGCGTGGGCGGCACGAATATCGTTAGCGGTAATGAGTTTCTTCACCTGGCCCTTCCTCCTTTTGGCTGAGCTCACTCAAGTAATTTTCCAGCGGCGCGACGCTTTGCGGATCGCAACCGTTGAGGGCGAAAACCGGCGCCTGAAACCCCATCCCGTCCAGCAGCTGCCGCACCGCGGCGACGTTGGCATCCGGCAGATCCGTTTTGCTGATCGCCACGATAAGGTGCTTTCGGCTGCCAATATCCAGCAACCCGGGTGGCAGGCGACTTTCGGTATCATTGGCCGCATGGACATAAATCAGGGTGTCCACATCCTGCAAGGTGGTAATTAAGGCGTGATACCAGCGCGGATGGCTGAAATATTCCCCGGGTGTATCGATGTCGCCACGATCGTTAAATTCCAGCGCCTGCGTTTTTCTGGCGAGGGAATAATTCCCCTGCAGGGCATTAAATAATGTGGTTTTTCCTGCACCGACGGCGCCGACAATCGCAATACGCTTCATGGTCGCTCTCAATTAACTTTTCGTTAATTCGCACAAGGTATAATTTAATAAGCGGCCTAATCCGCCGATGGTCTGCAGAAGCGCCTCCTCCACCGCGCCGACCGAGCCGTAGATCACCAGCGCGCCGCTAAACCGGTCGAGAAAACCGATGTGCACGTCGGCGGCCTTCATCGCCAGATCGCCGGCGATCATCGCCGTTTCTCCCGGCGTCAGCGTCATAATGCCGATCGCGCCGGATTCGGGTACGCCGATCTTTTTCGCCAGCTCCGCTCCCGGGTGGGCAATCAGATGCGCCAGCGTGACCTGTTTGCCTGGTACGAATTCCTGAATAATGCGTTCTTTATCCATGACTGATTGCCCCCTGAAATCTGTCCTCATGGTGACGACATTTCAGCGCGGCAAATAACAAATTTCGGCAAGTGGGGTTAAAAGGTGAAGTGGATCACTCAGGAGAGAAAATAATATTGCGGCGGAATTAAAAAGGCAGGCTCAGCGTTTTTTCCTCACCGGCCTGCCTGGTATTGCGCGCGGA
>NZ_GL882860.1:8114-23239 GCF_000195655.1 Klebsiella sp. MS 92-3 | reverse complement strand
GGAAACGGACCCGCGCGTTAACGGGGGAAATAGAAAATTACAGCGGTTCGGTTTGCGCTTCAACAACCGCCAGCGCCACCATATTAACGATCCGACGTACGGAGGCGATCGGCGTCAGGATATGCACCGGCTTCGCCACCCCCATCAGCACCGGCCCGACGGTCACCCCTTCCGAACTGGAGACGCGCAGCAGGTTATAGCTGATCCGGGCGGCTTCCATATTCGGCATCACCAGAATATTGGCCGCCCCCTTCAGCGGGCTGTCCGGCATGCGATCGTTGCGGATGCTTTCCACCAGCGCGGCGTCGCCATGCATTTCGCCATCGATCATCAGCTCCGGGGCGCGGGCCTTCACCAGTTCAAGGGTTTTGCGCATCTTGCTGGCTGACGGGCAGTCGGCGGAACCAAAGTTGGAGTGCGACAGCAATGCCACCCGCGGCTCAATACCGAAGCGACGCACGCTTTCCGCCGCCATCAGGGTGATCTCCGCCAGCTCTTCCGGCGACGGATCGTGATTGACATAGGTATCGGCGATAAAGGTGTTGCCGCTCGGCAGCAGCAGCGCATTCATCGCCCCGGCGGTGCTGACGCCGTCGCGATAGCCAAACAGCGGCTGCACCACGCGGTAGTGATCGTGGTACTCGCCAATAGTCCCGCAGATCATCGCATCCGCTTCACCGCGATGAACCATGATGGCGCCAATCACCGTGGTGTTGCTAATCACCGCCCGCTGCGCCTGCTCCTGGGTAATGCCGCGGCGCTTCATCAGCTGGTAGTACTCGCTCCAGTACTCTTTAAACCGCGGGTCGGATTCATTATTGACGATCTCAAAGTCAACGCCGGCCTTGATCTGCAGGCCCAGCTTCTGGATGCGCATTTCAATCACGCTCGGGCGCCCCACCAGAATCGGTTTGGCCAGTCCCAGAGACACCAGCTCCTGGGTGGCGTGCAGCACCCGAGTCTCCTCCCCTTCCGCCAGCACCACGCGCTTCGGCTCTTTGCGCGCCTGAGAGAAGATAGGCTTCATAAACAGGTTGGTTTTATAGACGAACTCGCTCAGTTTCTCGATATAGGCGTCAAAATCAGCGATCGGGCGCGTCGCCACGCCGGAATCCATCGCCGCCTTCGCCACCGCAGGGGCTATCTTGACGATCAGCCGCGGGTCGAACGGTTTCGGAATGATGTAGTCCGGACCAAAGCTTAAATCCTGATCGCCGTAGGCGGAGGCCACCACTTCGCTCTGCTCGGCATGGGCCAGCTCGGCAATTGCATGCACCGCCGCCAGCTTCATCTCTTCGTTGATCGCCGTCGCGCCGACGTCCAGCGCGCCGCGGAAGATGAACGGGAAGCAAAGTACGTTGTTGACCTGGTTAGGGTAGTCGGAGCGGCCGGTACAGATGATGGCGTCATCGCGGACCTGCTTCGCCAGCGGCGGCAGAATTTCCGGCTCCGGGTTGGCCAGGGCGAGGATCAGCGGCGCCCGCGCCATCTTCTTCACCATCTCCTGAGTCAGCACTTTCGGGCCAGAGCAGCCGAGGAAAATGTCGGCGCCGTCGATCACGTCATCGAGGGTGCGTTTGCCATCGTCTTCCACCGCATAGGCCGCTTTGGTTTCCGCCATGTTCGGCTCACGGTCTTTATAGATAACGCCTTTCGAATCGCAGACCACGATGTTGTGCTTTTGCATCCCCAGCGCCACCAGCAGATTCATACAGGCGATCGCCGCCGCGCCCGCGCCGGAGACCACCATCCGCACGTCGGACAGATTCTTCTCGACGACGCGCAGACCGTTGAGGATCGCCGCGGTGCTGATGATCGCCGTGCCGTGCTGATCGTCATGGAAGACCGGGATATTCATCCGCTCGCGCAGCTGCTGCTCGATGTAGAAACACTCCGGCGCTTTAATATCTTCCAGGTTGATACCGCCGAAGGTTGGTTCGAGGGCGGCGACGACGTTAATGAATTTGTCCGGATCCAGCTCATCGACTTCGATATCAAACACATCGATACCGGCAAATTTCTTAAACAGGACGCCTTTGCCCTCCATTACCGGCTTACCGGCCAGCGCGCCGATGTTGCCGAGCCCCAGCACCGCGGTGCCGTTGGAGACGACCGCCACCAGGTTGCCGCGGGCAGTGTATTTGTAGGCGGCCAGCGGATCTTTTTCGATTTCCAGGCAGGGGGCTGCGACGCCCGGCGAGTAGGCCAGCGCCAGATCGCGCTGGGTGGCGAGAGGTTTGGTCGGCGAGACCTGGATTTTTCCGGGAACCGGAAATTCGTGGAAGTCGAGGGCGCTCTGTTTTAACTGCTCATCCATTTTCTATTCCTTTCTTTCACGTATCGTTCGTAGGGGAAAAGCGTGATGACCATCCTGTCGTTCACCTTTCAGTGGCAGACAGTATCCCTCCTGGCGGGGCGATAAACTTTGAACACCGCCAAACTCTGGCCATCGTTATGATTTTGTTGTTATCAATTTATAGCGGTTATGTTACCCGGATTCGCCGCCAATAATAGCCCTGTCTGCTATGCTTTTTGGTTATGTACCTCATCAATGTTTATACCGTATACCGGCAAGCACTCATGTAACACCTTGTTCCAGGAGGACTTATCCATGAATCAGTTAGACAGCATCAAGCAGTTCACCACGGTGGTCGCCGACAGCGGAGACATCGAATCCATCCGCCACTACCATCCGGAAGACGCCACCACCAACCCCTCTCTGCTGCTGAAGGCCGCCGGCCTGGCGTCCTATAGCGGCCTCATCGACGACGCTATCGCCTGGGCCAAAAAACAGGGTGGCGGCCGCGAAGCGCAGGTGACTCACGCCTGCGATAAGCTGGCGGTCAATTTTGGCGCGGAGATCCTCAAAAGCATTCCCGGACGGGTCTCCACCGAGGTGGACGCCCGGCTCTCCTTCAACCGCGAGAAAAGTATCGAGAAGGCTCGCCATCTGGTGGCGCTGTATCAGGAGATGGGCATTGATAAGTCGCGGATCCTGATCAAGCTGGCATCCACCTGGGAGGGGATCCGCGCCGCGGAGGTGCTGGAGAAAGAGGGGATCCACTGCAACCTGACGCTGCTGTTTTCCTTCGCCCAGGCCCGGGCCTGCGCCGAGGCCGGGGTTTATCTCATCTCCCCGTTCGTTGGGCGTATTTATGACTGGTATCAGGCGCGCAAACCGCTGGAGCCATACGTGGTGGAGGAAGATCCGGGGGTGAAATCGGTGCGCAATATCTATGACTATTTCAAACAGCATAAATACAACACCATCGTGATGGGCGCCAGCTTCCGCCGCACCGAGCAGATCCTGGCGCTGGTCGGTTGCGACCGGTTGACCATCGCCCCGCCTTTATTAAAAGAGCTGCAGGCCAGCGATACCCCGGTGGTGCGCAAACTGATCCCTGCCAGCCAGATCCTGCCGCGTCCGGTGCCGCTCAGTGAAGCGGAGTTCCGCTGGGAACATAATCAGGATCCGATGGCGGTCGAAAAGCTAGCGGAGGGGATCCGCCTGTTCGCCGTCGATCAGCGCAAACTGGAAGATCTGCTTGCCGCCAAACTGTCACTTTAGTCTCACGGAGAAAAATATGTCCCGAAGAGAGCTTGCCAACGCCATCCGCGCCCTGAGTATGGACGCCGTGCAGAAAGCCAACTCCGGCCATCCCGGTGCGCCGATGGGGATGGCTGATATTGCCGAAGTGCTGTGGAACGATTTTCTCAAGCACAATCCGCAGAACCCTGACTGGGTGGACCGCGACCGTTTCATCTTGTCCAACGGCCACGCGTCGATGCTGCTCTACAGTCTGCTGCACCTGACCGGCTACGATCTGCCGCTGTCTGAACTGAAGCAGTTCCGTCAGCTGCACTCTAAAACGCCCGGCCACCCGGAGCATGGCTATACCCCTGGGGTGGAAACCACCACCGGCCCGCTGGGCCAGGGGCTGGCGAACGCCGTCGGGATGGCCATCGCCGAACGGACGCTGGCGGCGCAGTTTAATCGCCCCGGCCATGAGATCATTGACCATCACACCTGGGTGTTCATGGGCGATGGCTGTTTGATGGAGGGGATCTCCCATGAGGCCTGTTCGCTGGCCGGCACGCTCGGACTGGGCAAGCTGATCGGTTTTTACGATCACAACGGCATCTCCATCGACGGCAAAACCGAAGGCTGGTTTTCCGATGATACGGCGGAACGCTTCCGCGCCTATCACTGGCACGTCATAGGCGATATCGACGGCCACGATCCGCAGGCTATCAAACAGGCGATAACGGAAGCGCAGGCGGTGAAAGATAAACCGTCACTGATTATCTGCCGGACCATCATCGGCTTCGGTTCGCCCAACAAAGCCGGCTCAGAGGAGTCTCACGGGGCGGCGCTTGGCGAAAAAGAGGTAGCGCTAGCCCGCCAGCAGCTTGGCTGGAAATATCCTCCGTTCGAGATCCCGAAAGAGATCTACGCGGGCTGGGATGCGCGTCCGCGCGGGGAAAAAGCGGAGCACGCCTGGAACGAGAAATTCGCCGCCTACCAGCAGCAGTTCCCGGAGCTGGCCGCTGAGCTGACCCGACGTATGAATGGCGCCCTGCCGGAAGACTTTGCCGCGACCGCCCGCGACTACGTGGCGAAACTGCAGGCCGAGCCGGCGAAAATCGCCAGTCGCAAGGCTTCGCAAAACGCGCTGAACGCCTACGGCCCGCACCTTCCGGAACTGCTGGGCGGTTCTGCGGATCTTGCGCCGAGTAACCTGACCATCTGGTCTGGATCGACATCGATTAAAGAAGATCCTGCGGGCAATTATATCCACTACGGGGTGCGCGAGTTTGGCATGACCGCGGTGGCCAACGGCATTGCCCTGCACGGGGGCTTTATTCCGTATACCTCGACCTTCCTGATGTTTGTGGAGTACGCCCGCAACGCCGCGCGCATGGCGGCCCTGATGAAGGCCCGGCAGATCATGGTCTATACCCATGACTCGATCGGTCTTGGGGAAGACGGGCCGACGCACCAGGCGGTGGAACAGCTGGCCAGTCTGCGGCTGACGCCCAACTTCAGCACCTGGCGCCCCTGCGACCAGGTGGAGACCGCCGTCGCCTGGCAGGCGGCTATCGCGCGACAGGGCGGGCCGACGGCGCTGATCCTGTCGCGACAAAACCTGGCGCAGATGCCGCGTACCCCGGAACAGGTGCAGGATATCGCCCGGGGTGGCTACGTGCTTAAGGATGCCGGCGGAAAACCCGACCTGATCCTCATCGCCACCGGCTCGGAAGTGGAGATCACCGTCCTGGCCGCGGAAAAACTGTTGGCCAAAGGGGTAAATGTGCGGGTCGTCTCGCTCCCTTCCACTGATGTGTTTGACGCCCAGGATGAGGCCTGGCGCGAATCGGTGCTGCCGTCGGACGTCAGCGCCCGGGTGGCGGTCGAAGCCGGGATAGCGGACTACTGGTATAAATATGTCGGCTTAAAAGGCAAGATCGTCGGCATGACCGGCTATGGCGAATCCGCCCCGGCAGAGCAGTTGTTCCCGTTCTTTGGCTTTACGGTCGACCATATCGTCGCCACCGCCGAACAGGTGCTTAACGGGTGATCCACAGCGTGGGCCAGGCATCTGGCCCCTGCCAGTTGTCGCACGTCGGCTGCTGCGCGTAGCGGGAGAGGCTGAACCGCTGGCCGTCAAAACGCCAGCGGGTTTGGATCCCGCAATCGCCGGCCCCGCGGCCTTTATCCAGGGTCACCAGCTCATGGCGGCGGTCATCATAGCTGGCGTTGATCAGCTCAATCTCACGCGGCGCCTCGCCCGGCGGCTGGAATGGCAACGTTAGCCGCACCTGACGGGCGACATAGGGGCGCTGGCGGGAGACCAGCCAGGCCAGCCAGACGGTGTTGTAGGCGCCGGATTCGCAGCTGGTCATCAGCAGCACTTTGTCATCCGTCAGCGCAGTAACGCGAATTTCACGGCGGAAGGGATCGAGGGAGCAGTGGCTGTTGGTCATCCGCTCATTACCGTAGTCCATCAGATCGTTGAGCTCCTCACGCCCCAGCGGCGACTGCGCCGTTTCCGCGCTCGCCACCGCGCGCAGCGCCGGCGCCGGCGGTACGCTGAGCGGCGGCTCTTCCCCTTTGCCGACCCAGGCCGTTTCGCTACCTACCCGCTTTTGCCGATCGTCGATAAAAAACAGAGCCGCTTTCAACCCCTGCAGGGAGATGGTCTGCAGGCCATTGGCCAGCGAGAGCGCTTTACCCTCCTGAACCTGCTGGAGAAACGCATCGATCGTCACGCTGTCGGCGGTTTTAATGAGCTTATCTTCAATGTGCCAGCGCTTGTCGGTCAGGGACAGCGGTTTACCATCCAGCAGCAGGCGCGGCGCTATCGGCGCGAGCGTCGCCACTGGATTGCCGGTGCCGCCCAGCTCGATACGCAGACTGGCGTCAGTGACTGCCCCAGCGCTGCGGCTGAGGGTCATCACCAGGCCATGATGCAGCCCCACGTTACGGGTGACGCAGAAATTTTGGTTGTTACAGGTGACCAGCCAGTCGTTGAAGCGCTGCTGCGTCGGTGCCGACCATGCCTGCGAGCAAGGCAGCACCGCCATAAAAAGGAAAAAGATGACGCGAAAAAGCATGAACCGCCCGACCCCAGATAAACCCGACCACGGCGCCTATCCTGGACAACGGCAGCGGGTTACTCAATCGGATTTGTCAGAGTTCCCCGACATCAGGCCGGAGGTTTGCAGATATTGCAGCAGAATGACCGCCTTACCGTCGCGGATCTCCCCGTCAGCGACCATCTGCAGCGCCTGGCTAAAAGGCAGCTCCAGCACCTCGATGGCTTCATCATCCACCCCGCCGCCGCTGGTGGTTCGCTGCGCGTCGCTGTACTCGGCGATAAAGAAATGCACTACCTCGGTGACGCCCCCTGGCGACATAAACAGCTCAAACAGCTTTCTCACCTCGCCCACTTCGTAGCCGGTCTCTTCCACCGCCTCTTTACGAATGCAGGCTTCCGGCTCGTCGTTGTCCAGCAGCCCGGCGCAGGTTTCAATCAGCATGCCGTCATGATTGCCATTGACCCAGGTGGCGACACGGAACTGACGCACCAGGACCACCGTCTGCTTATGGCGGTTATACAGCAGCACGGTGGCGCCATTGCCGCGATCGTAGACCTCGCGCTTGTGGCGCACGACGCTGCCGTCCGCCCGCGTCAGCTCATAGGTCATGTTGCGTAGTACGAACCAGTTCTCAGAGAGGATTTTATCTTTAATGACGTGAATATTGAGTGACATACCGACCCCACAGCGTAAAAGGACGCCCTCATACTACGCTGCGGAGCCGGGTTTGTCGTCAGTGAAGCGGCGTCGTTTTCCGCGCCAGATAGTCCAGGATCCCCTGCGCCGCGTGACGGCCTTCCGCCATCGCCGTCACTACAAGGTCTGCGCCGCGCACGGCATCGCCGCCGGCAAAGATCTTCTCCTGACTGGTCTGATAACGGTAACGGCTCTCCACTCCGGCTTTAATACGCCCCTGACTGTCCAGCGCCACCCCCGCCGCTTCCAGCCAGGGCATGCGGTGCGGGTGGAAGCCAAAGGCCATGATCACCGCATCTGCCGGCATAACAAACTCGCTGCCGGGGATCGGCGTCGGACGGCGTCTTCCCCCGGCGTCCGGAGCGCCCAGCTCGGTGCGCAAAAAGCGTACCCCGTTAACCCGCCCGTTCTCGTCCAGCTCAAGCGTCACCGGCTGGACGTTAAACTCAAAGAGCGCCCCCTCTTCGCGGGCGTTTTTGACCTCTTTTTTCGAGCCCGGCATGTTGGCTTCATCTCGCCGATAGGCGCAGGTCACCTGGCGGGCGCCGTGGCGCAGCGCGGTGCGCACGCAGTCCATCGCCGTATCGCCGCCGCCCAGCACCACCACGTTCAGCCCGGCGGTGTTGACATAAGGCTCTTGCGCCGATGCCGCCAGCCCCATCACCTGTTTGGTGTTGGCGATGAGGAACGGCAGCGCATCGTAGACCCCGGGGGCCTCTTCGTTCGGCAGCCCCGCCTTCATGGAGCGATAGGTTCCGGCGCCGACGAACACTGCGTCATAATCGGCCAGCAGTGTCGCCATGGAGATATCTTTCCCCACCTCGCAATTGAGCTCAAAGCGGATACCCATCTCGCTGAAGATCGCCCGCCGCCGGGCCAATAGCGATTTATCCAGCTTGAACGCCGGAATGCCGAAGGTCAGCAGACCGCCAATCTCCGGATGACGGTCGAAGACCACCGGCTGGACGCCGTGGCGCACCAGCATATCGGCGCAGGCCAGCCCGGCAGGCCCGGCGCCGATAATCGCCACCCGCTTGCCGCTCGGCTTAACCTGCGAAAGGTCCGGACGCCAGCCGCTGGCCAGCGCCTGGTCGGAAATATAGCGCTCAATATTGCCGATGGTGACTGCCCCGCTTTCATCGCGCAGGGTGCAGGCGCCTTCACACAGCCGGTCCTGGGGACAGACGCGGCCGGTGATCTCCGGCAGGCAGTTGGTCTGATGGGAAAGCGCGACCGCGGCGGCGATATTCCCCGCTTTAACCAGCTCGATCCACTGCGGGATATGGTTATGCAGCGGGCAGGTCCATTCGCAAATACTGTGCTCCCCACACGTGAGACAGCGGGCGGCCTGCTGCTGCGCCTGCTGCGGGGTGAACGGCTGATAGATCTCCTCAAAGTGGCTCTTTCGCACCTCCGCCGCCAGCTTATCCGGCTCCCCGCGCGGGGGCGTCATCGCCATTTGCCTGACCTTCGCGCCAGCATTGGGCTGGCTGCAGAGCGGCGTAGCGCGCTGCCACGGCTGCACCTCCTGGCATGCCGAGCGCAGTCGCCGCTGCTTCGCCAGGGTGATCAACGTCTCATCGTCGGCGAGGGTCAGCGCCTGCGCGGGACAGTTTTCCACACAGGCCGGCCCCGCCTCGCGGCCCTGGCATAGATCGCACTTGTGCGCGCTGGCTTTCACCAGGCCTGCGGCCTGCGGCGTCACCACCACCTGCATCACCCCGAACGGGCAGGCCACCATGCAGGATTTACAGCCAATGCATTTCTCCTGACGGACCTGAACGCTGTCGCCGGACTGGGCGATGGCGTCGTTGGGACAACTGCGGACGCAGGGGGCGTCCTCGCAGTGGCGGCAGGTGATGGCGTTACGCTGGCCCTCCGCTTTGATCACGGTGATACGTGGCAAAAAGCGCTGCGGGGTCAGCACGTGTTGCTCCTCGTTATGCGCCATCACGCAGGCCACTTCGCAGGCCTGGCAGCCGATGCACTTTCGGCTATCGCTCAAAATAAAGTGGTTCATGGCTTCCTTTTGTCTTCTTGGTGAATAACCCCTCAATGCGCATGCCTATTTATTACCCGACAAGATGACGCCGGAACAATGTCCAATTGCCCAGGATAAACTTTTTCTGGAGAGAATCCGTTTTGGATCAATTTTTTTGACTTAAATGAAATGAGGTTTCACACCGGCAAGGGATAATGCGCCGGTCTGCGGTGACGAAGCAGACTCGCTACCTGCTGGCAGGAAAGCTCGAGGTTTCTTTACGATACGGCAAAAGCAACATGATAAATTACACTATCTCCTTAATTTCTCCACGATTGCCGGAGAGGCTGGCGCTAAAGTGGCACAGGCTGTGCAATAACAAGAAAATGTGCATATGAGGTTTTTATTCTGATGGCGAATTTCTTTATCGATCGCCCCATTTTTGCATGGGTGCTGGCAATCCTGTTATGCCTGACGGGCACCCTTGCCATTTTGTCGCTGCCGGTTGAACAGTATCCCGACCTCGCCCCGCCGAATGTGCGGATCACCGCCAACTATCCCGGCGCTTCCGCGCAAACCCTGGAGAATACCGTCACTCAGGTTATCGAACAGAATATGACCGGCCTCGATAACCTGATGTATATGTCCTCCCAGAGCAGCGCCACCGGCCAGGCGACGATCACCCTCAGCTTTACCGCCGGTACCGACCCGGATGAAGCCGTGCAGCAGGTTCAGAACCAGCTACAGTCGGCGATGCGTAAGCTGCCGCAGGCGGTGCAAAACCAGGGGGTGACGGTACGCAAGACCGGTGATACCAATATCCTGACGCTCGCCTTCGTCTCCACTGACGGCAGTATGGATAAACAAGATATCGCCGACTACGTCGCCAGTAACATCCAGGACCCGCTCAGCCGCGTCAACGGCGTGGGGGATATCGACGCCTACGGTTCGCAATACTCAATGCGCATCTGGCTCGACCCGGCGAAGCTCAACAGCTACCAGATGACCACCAAGGATGTTACCGACGCCATCAGTTCGCAGAACGCCCAGATTGCCGTCGGCCAGCTTGGCGGGACGCCTTCGGTCGATAAGCAAGCGCTGAACGCCACCATCAACTCGCAATCTCTGCTGCAAACCCCGGAGCAGTTCCGCAATATCACTCTGCGCGTCAATCAGGATGGTTCAGAGGTGACGCTGGGCGATGTCGCCACCGTCGAGATGGGGGCGGAGAAGTACGACTATCTTAGCCGCTACAACCGCCAGCCGGCCTCAGGCCTCGGGATCAAGCTGGCTTCCGGCGCCAACGAAATGGCCACCGCGGAGCGCGTGATCAATCGCCTCAATGAGCTGGCGCAGTTTTTCCCCCACGGTCTGGAATATAAGGTCGCCTACGAGACCACCTCCTTCGTGAAGGCTTCCATCACCGACGTGGTGAAAACCCTGCTGGAGGCGATCCTGCTGGTCTTCCTCGTGATGTATCTGTTCCTGCAGAACTTCCGCGCCACCCTGATCCCGACCATCGCCGTGCCGGTGGTGCTGATGGGCACTTTCGCGGTGCTGTATGCCTGTGGCTACAGCATCAACACCCTGACGATGTTCGCGATGGTGTTGGCGATCGGCCTGCTGGTGGATGACGCCATCGTGGTGGTGGAGAACGTCGAGCGCATCATGAGCGAGGAGGGCCTGTCGCCACGCGAGGCGACCCGCAAATCGATGGGACAAATTCAGGGCGCGCTGGTAGGGATCGCGATGGTGCTGTCGGCGGTATTTGTGCCGATGGCCTTCTTCGGCGGCACCACCGGCGCCATCTATCGCCAGTTCTCAATCACTATCGTCGCGGCGATGGTCCTCTCGGTGCTGGTGGCCATGATCCTCACCCCTGCCCTTTGCGCCACGCTGCTTAAGCCGGTTAAGCCAGGTGAATCCCATGAAAGAAAAGGCTTCTTCGGCTGGTTCAACCGCACCTTCAACCGCAGCGCCAGCCGCTACGAAACCTTCGTCGGCAAAATCCTGCACCGCTCGCTGCGCTGGATGCTGATCTACGTCGTCCTGCTCGGCGGGATGGTGTTCCTGTTTCTGCATTTGCCGACCTCGTTCCTGCCGCTGGAGGATCGCGGGATGTTCACCACCTCGGTCCAGTTGCCGAGCGGCAGCACCCAGCAGCAGACGCTGAAGGTGGTGCAGAAGGCGGAAGATTACTTTCTCAATAACGAGAAGCAGAACGTCGAGTCGGTGTTCGCTACCGTTGGCTCCGGCCCCGGCGGCAATGGGCAGAACGTGGCCCGCATGTTCGTTCGTCTCAAAGACTGGGACCAGCGCGACCCGCAAACCGGCACCTCCTTTGCCATTATTGAACGCGCCACCAAAGCGTTTAATCAGATTAACGAAGCGCGGGTTATCGCCAGCAGCCCGCCGGCGATCAGCGGCCTCGGCAGTTCGGCAGGCTTCGATATGGAGCTGGAGGATCATGCCGGGAAGGGGCACGATGCGCTGATGGCGGCGCGCGATACGCTGCTTGAGCTGGCCGGGAAAAATCCGCTGTTGACCCGCGTTCGGCATAACGGGCTCGATGACAGTCCGCAGCTGCAGGTCGATATCGATCAGCGTAAAGCGCAGGCGCTGGGCGTCTCCATTGACGACATCAACGATACGCTGCAAACCGCGTGGGGGTCGAGCTACGTCAACGACTTTATGGATCGCGGCCGGGTAAAGAAAGTCTACGTCCAGGCGGCGGCGAAATACCGGATGCTGCCTGACGATATCAATCTTTGGTACGTGCGCAACAGCAGCGGTACGATGGTGCCATTCTCGGCCTTCGCCACCTCGCGCTGGGAGACCGGCTCGCCGCGGCTGGAGCGCTACAATGGCTACTCAGCGGTGGAGATCGTCGGTGAGGCGGCGCCGGGTATCAGTACCGGTACCGCGATGGACATGATGGAGAAGCTGGCCGCGCAGTTACCCACAGGCTTTGGCCTCGAATGGACCGCCATGTCCTACCAGGAACGCCTCTCTGGCGCTCAGGCGCCGGCCCTGTACGCGATTTCTCTGCTGGTGGTGTTCCTGTGCCTGGCGGCGCTGTACGAGAGTTGGTCAGTGCCGTTCTCGGTGATGCTGGTGGTGCCGCTGGGGGTGATTGGCGCCCTGCTGGCGACCTGGATGCGCGGGCTGGAGAATGACGTGTACTTCCAGGTGGGTCTGTTGACAGTGATCGGCCTGTCGGCGAAAAACGCCATTCTGATCGTCGAGTTCGCCAATGAGCTCAACGAGAAGGGCCAGGATCTGCTCAGCGCCACGCTGTCGGCTTGCCGTCAGCGCCTGCGCCCCATCCTGATGACCTCGCTGGCGTTCATCTTCGGCGTGCTGCCGATGGCGACCAGCACCGGCGCCGGTTCCGGCAGCCAGCATGCGGTCGGCACCGGAGTGATGGGCGGGATGATCTCCGCCACCGTGCTGGCGATCTTTTTCGTGCCGCTGTTCTTTGTGCTGGTGCGTCGCCGTTTTCCGCTAAAGGAGCGTCCGCAATAAACCGACGAGCTTCGGCGGCGAGGCGTAATAACAGAAAAGGCGACCACGGTGGTGGCCTTCTTTATGTGTTCAGAACCCTAGCGCGCTTATTTATTTCGCGTTATACCCCTGCTCACATTGCGGAAATTTATTTACGAAGCATGCCTTCAATAAAGTCTTTCCAGTTCCCCAGTTCATGTTCAATCATAATAGCCTCTCTTATTATTATGGTCGATTCTATATAACTTCATTACCGATGGGAAGTTGTGCTCCCCTATTGCTCTGATTGTCTTATGGACCGCTGACAGAGATAAAACCTCTGGTTGTCGCTACTATGCCGCTTCGTATGTAAACATAATGTGACGTAGAGCAACCTCAGACAACATTTTTGCAATAATGTTAAAGCCCTCACATCATGCCCACAGGTGGCCAACATTTAACCACCCGATATATCGAATGAGATCCCCGGTAAAAAGTTATATTTATTCATCTGAATCACGTATTATTTCAGTAAGACTTATATATTCGGAAATATCTGAGTTAACCGCTTAATTGAATGTAAAAGGTTTATCTATGCTCACCATGTACGGAATTAAAAACTGCGATACCATTAAAAAAGCCCGCCGCTGGCTGGAAGCGCATCAGATTGAGTATCGCTTCCATGATTACCGCGCCGATGGCCTTGAGCGCGCGCAACTGGATACCTTTATTGCCGAGCTGGGCTGGCAGGCGCTGCTGAACACCCGTGGCACCACCTGGCGCAAACTCGACGAGTCGCTGCGCAATAGCATCGATAATGCCGACGCCGCAGCCGCATTGATGCTGGAAATGCCGGCAATTATCAAACGCCCATTGCTCTGCGCGCCCGGTCGTCCTATGCTGCTGGGTTTTAGTGAAGCAAGTTATCAGCAGTTTAACGAGGTATAGTCTATGTCTTGCCCGGTCATTGAGCTGGCTCAGCAGCTTATTCGCCGCCCTTCCCTTAGCCCCGATGATGCGGGATGCCAGGCGTTAATGATTGAACGCCTGCGTGCGATCGGCTTTACCGTTGAACCGATGGATTTCGGCGATACGCAGAATTTCTGGGCCTGGCGCGGCCACGGCGAGACGCTGGCCTTCGCCGGCCACACCGACGTAGTCCCGGCAGGCGACGCCGACCGCTGGATCAATCCCCCGTTCGAACCGACCATCCGCGACGGGATGCTGTTTGGCCGCGGAGCGGCGGATATGAAAGGCTCGCTGGCGGCGATGGTGGTTGCCGCAGAGCGTTTTGTCGCGCAGTACCCGAACCACAGGGGCCGACTGGCGTTTTTGATCACCTCTGATGAAGAGGCCAGCGCCAAAAACGGCACCGTCAAAGTGGTGGAGACGCTGATGGCGCGTAACGAGCGTCTGGACTATTGTCTGGTCGGCGAACCTTCCAGTACCGAAGTGGTCGGCGATGTGGTGAAGAACGGCCGCCGCGGCTCGCTGACCTGCAACCTGACTATTCACGGCGTGCAGGGCCATGTCGCCTATCCGCACCTTGCCGATAACCCTGTCCACCGCGCGGCGCCGATGCTGGCGGAACTGGTCAATATCGAGTGGGATAAAGGCAATGAGTTCTTCCCGCCGACCAGCATGCAGATCGCCAACGTGCAGTCCGGCACCGGCAGCAATAACGTGATCCCCGGCGATATGTTCGTCCAGTTCAACTTCCGCTTCAGTACGGAGCTGACGGACGAGATGATCAAATCCCGGGTGATCGCCCTGCTGGAAAAATACCAGCTGCGTTACAGCGTGGAGTGGTGGCTCTCCGGCCAGCCGTTCCTCACCGGACGGGGCAAGCTGGTGGATGCGGTCGTCAACGCGATTGAGCACTATAATGAGATCAAACCGCAGCTGTTAACCAACGGCGGCACCTCAGACGGACGGTTTATCGCGCGCATGGGGGCGCAGGTGGTTGAGCTGGGCCCCGTAAACGCAACGATTCACAAAATTAATGAATGTGTGAACGCCGCCGACCTGCAGCTGCTGGCGCGGATGTATCAACGCGTCATGGAACAGCTGGTCGCCTGACGAATTGACGTAAAGAGGAAGCGCGCATGGAATGGCTTATTAAACACTGGTGGATTCTGGTGCTGGTCTTTTTGGTGGGGGTAATTATCAACGTGATTAAAGATCTGAATCGCGTTGACCACAAAAAATTCCTCAACAACAAACCCGATCTGCCGCCGCACCGTGATTTTAACGATAAATGGGACGACGACGACGACTGGCCGAAGCACGACCAGTCGAAGAAACCGTAAGTTTGCCTTTATCGCGGTACCGCCCGCCCCCCCGGCCCCCCCCCCCCCCCGCCGGC
>NZ_GL882860.1:5255-8062 GCF_000195655.1 Klebsiella sp. MS 92-3 | reverse complement strand
AACCCGTAAGTTTGCCTTTATCGCGGTCCCGCCCGCCTGTAACCCCGCTCACCGGGGTTACAGCATTTCGATGATATCATCCCCTTTTGGCGTACTGCCGCTCAGCGCCTCATCAAAATAGTGCTTCGGCACGGTATAACGCAGACGCTCGATCGCCAACTGCATACTGCGATCGTCAATGGCATGCCCGAGATCGTCGACAATATCTAAGGTCACGTCGCCGCCCGCCTGCTGTAACGCCTCCTCGGCCGACACCGCCCACGCCAGGTCGATAACCCGATCTTCACCACCGTGGATCAGGTGAATGGTAGTGGCCGTCGTTGCCGTCTCCGGCAGCGTCGCATAGCGGCCATTAAAGGCGATGACCCGCGAAGCCAGATCCGGCGCCGCTTTGATACTCTCCAGCGACATAATCGCCCCCTGAGAGAAACCGATCAGCGCGGTGGCCAGTGGACTGACGCCGCTTTTCTCCTGCCAGTAGCGTACAATTTCAATAAAGGTCGGCATAATGGCGTCGATGCGCTGCTGACGATTCTCTTCCGTCACCCCCTGCAGCGAAAACCACTGCCGACCGTTGGGGCCGCAAGGTTCCACACCGCCAATGCTGACGATCAGCGCATCGGGAAACTGCGGCGCGAACCAGCTGCCGATTTGCCCCATGGAGACCGGGTTATCCCCTACGCCATGAAACAGCAGCAACAGCTGTTGCGCAGGCGTCGCAGGACTTTGAACAATAAAATGATCGTGTTTCATGGCTGTCTCCTTAGTGTTTGCGGGCAGTGTACGCCGCTCGCCAGATATGACCATGCCATTTAACTGAATGAGTTAGTTAAAAAAATTGCAGATGCGCCACCTGCTGACGCAGCGCCTCAGCGCGCGCTGCATCAAGGGAGCGCAAGGCGTCAGCGGCCTCCCGACGCCATCTCGCCTGCAAGGCTTTTCGCCCCGTCAGCTGCAGCACGGCGCAGAGTGCGGCCTCCTCTTTGCCCTGCAGTCGTCCCCGCAGGGCCGGCAACGGCATGTCGGCCTGCATCAGTAGGCGGTTGAGGCAGCCCAGCGCCGCGGCCAGCGGGCGGTGGGCGAAGGCAAAGCTCGCCGCTTCCAGCCAGTCCTCATCACTAAGCATAGCGTCTGCGACGGCCGGCAGCGGCGCGGATTCCTCTCGCCACGGGCGAAGCCAGTATTCATCGCGCTGCAGCCGCTGCGCCTCCCGCTGCGCCAGCTGGCGCCCTGCCGCGGTCAACGGATAGAGGGCCATCGCCGTATAGCAGCCGCTGCTGGCCTCGCGATGGGTACCCAGCCGTACGAGGGTAAACCCGCAGCGTTGCCAGAAGCGCCACAGCTCAGCGGTATAGCCGAAGCTGACGGAGAGATAGTCATAGCCAGCGGCATCGGCGGCGATATCGGCGATCATCTTCCGCCCGAGGCCTTCCCGCTGGCGGGTGGGATGGACAGCGATCCGACTGACCCGCAGCCCGCGCAGCGTCGCCGCCAGGGGACTGCCGCCGTGCGCCGCCAGCGACTGGGCGACCAGATTCCCGCGCGGCCGGCGAAAACCCGCCCATACCGCCCGGCTCAGTTCGCGAGAAAGTCCCCCCTCGGCCACCAGCCACAGGGCGCCCGCTACCGCGCCGCCGGCGCGAGCGCAGCGGAAAGCCTGGCCCGGAGCATCCATCATGCGCCGCAGATCGAGCGGGGAAGTTCGGTAATGCGCCCCGGACAATAGCTGGTACATCGCCTCCGGTAGCGCTGGCTGCGTTTGCCAGCAGGACTGATTGACCGCCTCCAGGGCTAGCTCCCCCATCGGCGCGTCGCGAAATGCCTCATCGTTAAAGATAAGCAACTGACTGATGGCTGACTCCAGCGGACAGCCCGCCGCCCAGCGGATCGGGGCGTTCAGGGTGAACGATTGCAGATGGGGCAGACTGGCGCAAAATTTCAGCAGGAACCCGCGACCGGTGCCCTCGTACCCTTGCACCGTCGTGGTGAGTAGCGTGCGGGGAAAACGGCTCACCAGTTGCCGGAGAAGCGGAGCCGGGATAGCCGCGGCCTCATCGACTATCAGCCACGCCGCCTTTTCTTTCGACGCCAGCAGCGCATCGGGCGCCATAAAGCGCAACGTCTCCCCGGCAAAGCTGGCCAGCACCTCGACAGCGCTACGCGTTGGGGCGGTGACGATGGCCTCGCCCCCAAGCTGGCGCAGGAGCATGCCCGCCAGCGCGGACTTCCCCCGTCCACGCTCCGCCGTCACCGCCGCGATACCGGGCGGCAGGCGTATCAGTTGCTCAAGGATTGCCGCCTGCTCGGCCTGCGGGCGGCCATCGGCGGGATGCCAGTCTGGACACGGGGCGGCCAGCGGGAAACGTGGCCGGTCCGACTGCCGCCAGAGCAACACCTCCGGATCGGCGATAAACTGCCGACAGCAGCGGTGAACAAAGTTAGGGGTAACGATAGGGTCAGGCGTATCGCTCCAGCGCAGAGAGTCCTCATCCGCCCGGGTCGGCCAGTCGGCGAAGGGGGGCGTCAGCAGCACCAGCCAGCTTCCCGCCCGCAGCGTGCCGCTCAGGGCCGCCATGGCGGCCACATCAAACCCGCGCCGGGCATCGAAAAAGGCGTGCATCACTTCCCGCCCCAGCAGCGTTTTCAGCGCGCCGGGCGCCACGCAGGGCGCAGAACCCGGCTCGGGGCCAACCCACAGGCCATCGCCGCCGAGCCTCTCCCGTAGCGCCTGCGCCTGCTGCAGCGTCCAGCTCTCATCGCCGCTGAGCACCAGCAGGCGACGGATCCCCTCCCCCCCCCCCCCCCCG
>NZ_GL882860.1:4121-5167 GCF_000195655.1 Klebsiella sp. MS 92-3 | reverse complement strand
CCCCCCCCCCCCCCCCCCCCGCCGGGGGGGTGAGGTCAAGCAGCGTGTCCATCATGGGGGACGATTACAGCGCGCTGCCGAAGGTATTGCACTGCGCCGGATCGCCGCTATCGAAACCGCGTTTGAACCAGGTGTAGCGCTGTTTAGAGGTGCCGTGGGTAAAACTATCCGGCACTACGCGTCCCTGGCTCTGCTGCTGTAGACGATCGTCGCCGATGGCCTCGGCGGCGTTCAGCGCCTCCTGCAGATCGCCAGTTTCCAGAATATCCTGCTGCTGCATATTATGACCCCAGACGCCGGCGAAGCAGTCTGCCTGCAGCTCCATCTTAACCGACAGGCGGTTGGCTTCGGCCTGCGTGGCATGCTGCTGTTGCTGGCGGACCTTCGGCTCAATGCCCAGCAGTTTTTGTACGTGATGACCCACTTCATGAGCAATGACGTACCCCTGGGCAAAGTCGCCGTCGGCGCCCAGTTTATTTTTCATCTCATCGTAGAATGACAGGTCGATATAGACCGTACTGTCGGCAGGACAATAGAAGGGGCCCATCACCGACTGACCGGTGCCGCAGCCGGTACGGGTCGCGCCGCGGTAGAGCACCAGCTTTGGCTGCGGGTACTGGCGGCCCATCTTTTCAAAGATCGGCCCCCAGGTATCTTCGGTGGTAGCCAGAATGACGGAAGTAAACTTCGCCGCTTCATCGTCTTTCGGACTGATGGAGCGCTGCGTGGAGGTCTGCTGCTGCGGCATCGGTTCGCCGGTCAACATGCCGGTCAAATCCACGCCGTAGTAGCCCGCCACCAGCACAATAATCAGCAATACAATGCCGCCCTTCCCGCTCGGCAGACGGAAGCCGCCGCCCCCGCCGCCGCCAAACGGCGAGCCTGATTGTCCACGTTGATCTTCAACATTGTCGCTTTCGCGACGCCCTTGCCAGCGCATAAGCACCTCATTCCCTGTTATGTATCAATAGCAGAGATCGTAGGCGGTTCAGCGCAGGATTACCACAGGAAACAGCAAGAGACGCCAGAAGATGAGGCCATCTTCT
>NZ_GL882860.1:0-3997 GCF_000195655.1 Klebsiella sp. MS 92-3 | reverse complement strand
GGGCGGGTTAGTCGAGCTTAACGCCCAGGCGGTGAGCCACTTCTTCGTAGGCTTCGATCAGGCCGCCAAGGCTCTGGCGGAAGCGGTCTTTGTCCATTTTATCGAGGGTGTTTTTATCCCACAGGCGGCTGCCGTCCGGCGAAAACTCGTCGCCCAGCACCACTTCGCCTTTGAACAGACCAAACTCCAGCTTAAAGTCCACCAGAATCAGACCGGCGTCATCGAACAGTTTTTTCAGCACGTCGTTGGCTTTGTAGGTCAGCTCGCGCATCCGCGCCAGATTCTCTTTACTCACCCAGCCGAAGGTTTCGCAGTAGGAGTCGTTGACCATCGGATCGTGCATAGCATCGTTTTTCAGGAACAGGTCGAACAGCGGCGGATTCAGCTCGATACCTTCTTCAATGCCTAAACGTTTTACCAGCGAGCCTGCCGCACGGTTACGCACCACGCACTCTACCGGCACCATATCCAGTTTTTTCACCAGACATTCGGTATCGGAGAGCAGCGCTTCCATCTGGGTAGGGATGCCCGCTTCTGCCAGTTTACTCATAATGAAATGGTTGAATTTGTTGTTCACCATGCCTTTACGATCGAACTGCTCGATGCGCGCGCCATCACCTGCTGACGTATCGTTACGGAATTCCAGTACCAGCAGGTCCGGATTATCGGTGCTGTATACTGTCTTCGCCTTACCACGATACAACTCAGCTTGCTTTTTCATCTTTCACTACTCCAGTGATATTGAGCCTAAAAATACGTTTCCACCTATACACAAAATCATTCAAAGTGCATCGAGGCGGCAACTGAGCGAATCCCCAGGAGCTTACAAAAGTAAGTGACTGGGGTGAACGAAGGCGGCCAACAAAGAGGCAATTTGAAGGATGATGTGTATACGCACACGTTTGCGTCACTATATATTAAAAGGGCCGGATTGCTCCAGCCCTTTTGATTACTTGTTAAATGCGGCCTGGAATACGGCTACCAGGGCGTCATTTTGCGACTGCGTCAGGGTGTGGCCTTTCGGGTCGATAAACTGCAGGCTACTGCGGTTATCGAGGTCGCCGACCTGCAGTTTGTAGTCGCCGGAGACCAGCTGCGGGTCACGTGCGCCCAGCTCCTGCCAGCTGCTGTCAGACAGCGGCTTATAGGTCAGCGCCATGCTGCCCTGAGAGCGCGTGCTGTCGGTCACTTTCATCCCCACTTTCTCGAGGGCGCCCGGCAGACGCTGCCACACCAGGTTAAACGGCGCGCGAACAACGAGCATCGGCAGGCCGGTATCGTCGGCGGCGCTCTGCACGTCGAAGGTGGCCCCCGCGCTGCGCTGGGCGGCGTTCTGGGCGCTGGTGGCATTCATGTCAAGGCCTTCCGAAATGACGTTCAGCATAGCGGTGCTGTAGCGCTGCAGAGACGCCGGATCGGCAACCGGTTTACCCGCCTGCTCCAGATTCACCAGCTTAACGACCACCGCTTGCTGATAACCCTGCGGTTTGACGGAGATTTGATAACGACCGCGATACTGCTGATCTTCATCAAGACGGTTCCACTCAACCCAGTCGGTGTTCAGCGTCTGGCTCGCATCATCGCGCTTGGCGATAACGTAGTTCTTCGACTGAAGAATACTGGTGACCTGTGCCCACAGCGAACCACTGCGGCCGTTCTCGACCATCAGCGTCGCGGTATCGCCGTTAAACTGGGTCCGCGCACCGCTCACCAGCGCCAGCGGCTGCGCCGGCGGACGAATGTCCAGCGCTTTACCGACCGCGCCGGTGCTGTTAGCCACCGGAATATTGTAATCACCCACCTGAATCGGCAGGATCATCCCCGCCGGCGCGTGAAGTTCGCTCAACGGTGATGCCTGTAAATAGGCCTCATCACCGCTCACCTGACGCTTATAGCGCGAGTCGGAACTACAGGCCGCGAGGAGTAGAACCAGCGAAACACCCGCAACCTTCGCCAGGCGCGACTTCTGTACTGAGTAAGCCATCAAATCTCCCTAAACTTTACAGCAAACCGGCATGCTTCAGCGCGGCAGTGACGGCTTCACGACCATGATCGGTGATAGGCGTCATCGGCAAGCGCAGCGTATCGGTCGCCACAAGACCCAACGCCTTGCATCCCCATTTCACCGGGATAGGATTGGGTTCGACAAATAATTTTGTATGCAGTGGCATCAGACGCTGGTTAATCGCACGAGCTTCGGCAAATTGACCCGCCAGCGCCAGACGGCACATGTCGGCCATTTCGCGCGCCGCCACGTTGGCCGTAACAGAAATCACGCCTACGCCGCCGAGCTGCATGAAGTCCATACCGGTCGCATCGTCACCGCTCAGCAGAATAAAGTCGTCTGAAACCAGCTCTTTGATCTGGTGAACGCGACTTAAGTTCCCTGTTGCTTCCTTAATACCGACAATATTTTTAATTTCCGCCAGACGGCCAACGGTTTCCGGCAGCATATCGCAACCGGTACGGGACGGCACATTATACAGAATTTGCGGCAGGTCAGTATGTTCGGCGATAGCTTTAAAGTGCTGGAACAGGCCTTCCTGGGTCGGACGGTTATAATAAGGAGTGACCGTCAGGCAGCCGACAACACCGCTATCGTTAAAACGTTTGGTCAGGCTAATCGCCTCTGCGGTTGCATTGGCTCCCGTTCCAGCGATAACCGGAATACGCCCGTCGGCCAGCTCCAGCGTCATCATCACCACGTCGCCATGCTCTTCATGGCTCAGCGTTGCGGATTCACCGGTAGTCCCTACCGAAACGATCGCCGAGGTTCCGTTGGCGACATGGTAATCAATCAGTTTTTTCAGGCTTGTCCGGCAGACATTACCGTTTTCATCCATCGGCGTGACAAGCGCTACAATACTTCCCGTGAACATGGGCCATCCTCAGAGCAGAAGTGCGACAAGATTCTCAATGTTACGTTTGGAGCTGTAATAAAAGCAAGAGACATCAGGGATGTTGTATGGCGGTTTTTTTTATGCTTTCCTAATGTTACCTCACCTTTTTAAAGGAAGAACAGGTTTGACAGCCTCATTACAACACTATCTGGTTATTACCGCCCTGGGGGCTGACCGTCCCGGCATCGTGAATACGATCACTCGCCACGTCAGCAGCTGCGGTTGTAATATCGAAGACAGCCGGCTGGCCATGCTCGGTGATGAGTTTACGTTTATCATGCTGCTTTCCGGGTCGTGGAATGCGATTAACCTGATCGAATCAACTCTGCCGCTGAAAGGCGCGGAGCTGGAGCTGTTGATCGTGATGAAACGCACCACTGCGCGCCCGCCGCAGGCCATGCCAAACACCGTTTGGGTCCAGGTTGAGGTGCCGGACTCACCGCATATCATCGAGCGCTTTACTGCCCTGTGCGATACATGGAATATGAATATTGCGGAGCTGGTGTCCCGCACGCAGCCGGGAGACGGCGATTCCGCGCAGCTTTTTATCCAGATAACTGCCCACAGTCCTGCGACGCAAAATGCAGCAAATATCGAACAAGCGTTCAAAGCCCTATGTACAGAACTGAACGCACAAGGCAGTATTAACATCGTTAATTATTCACAGCATGATGAACAGGATGGAGTTTAACCCATGACCCCACTGAAAGCCGGTGATATCGCACCGAAATTTAGCTTACCGGACCAGGACGGCGAGGAAGTAAATTTAACCGACTTCCAGGGACAACGTGTCCTGGTTTATTTTTACCCGAAAGCCATGACCCCGGGCTGCACCGTCCAGGCGTGCGGCTTGCGCGATAATATGGACGACCTGAAAAAAGCCGGCGTTGAAGTGCTGGGCATCAGCACCGATAAACCGGAAAAACTCTCCCGTTTCGCCGAAAAAGAGCTGCTGAACTTTACGCTGCTGTCTGATGAAAACCATCAGGTTTGCGAGCAGTTTGGCGTCTGGGGCGAAAAATCCTTTATGGGGAAAACCTACGACGGGATCCACCGGATTAGTTTCCTCATCGATGCCGATGGCAAAATCGAACACG
>NZ_GL882859.1:33884-34062 GCF_000195655.1 Klebsiella sp. MS 92-3 | reverse complement strand
AAATTGCAATATGTGGTGGACCCATACACCAGGTTCAAAATGGCAAACAAATTAGCCATACTGAAAGATACCTATCTGATATTTACTCCCCTTCGCCGCGGCGCTACAATGCCCGCCCTTAATGTGGGGACACTCCCCAACTCCCCCCCCCCCCCCCCCCCCGCGGCGCGCGGGGGGG
>NZ_GL882859.1:31249-33811 GCF_000195655.1 Klebsiella sp. MS 92-3 | reverse complement strand
CCCCCCCCCCCCCCCCCCCGGGGGGGGGCGAATCTGACCTGTCATCAGAACGAGAACACCATGTTTAAACCAGAACTCCTCTCCCCGGCGGGAACGCTGAAGAATATGCGTTACGCTTTCGCCTATGGCGCCGATGCCGTTTATGCCGGCCAGCCGCGCTACTCGCTGCGCGTGCGTAACAACGAATTCAATCACGAAAATCTGCAGCTCGGCATCAATGAAGCCCACGCGCTGGGTAAAAAATTCTATGTGGTGGTCAACATCGCCCCGCATAACGCCAAGCTGAAAACGTTTATTCGCGATCTGAAGCCGGTGGTGGAGATGGGTCCGGACGCGCTGATCATGTCCGATCCGGGTTTAATCATGCTGGTGCGGGAACACTTCCCGGAGATGCCGATCCATCTTTCAGTGCAGGCTAACGCCGTCAACTGGGCGACGGTTAAATTCTGGCAGCAGATGGGGCTCACCCGCGTGATCCTGTCGCGTGAACTGTCGCTGGATGAAATCGAAGAGATTCGCCGCCAGGTGCCGGAGATGGAGATCGAGATTTTCGTCCACGGCGCGCTGTGCATGGCCTACTCCGGCCGCTGCCTGCTCTCCGGGTATATCAACAAGCGCGACCCGAACCAGGGGACCTGCACCAACGCCTGCCGCTGGGAATACAACGTGGCGGAAGGCAAAGAGGACGACGTCGGCAACATCGTCCACAAATATGAGCCGATCCCGGTGCAGACCGTGGAGCCCACCCTCGGCATCGGCGCGCCGACCGATAAAGTCTTTATGATTGAGGAAGCCAAACGTCCGGGCGAGTACATGACCGCCTTTGAGGACGAACACGGCACCTACATCATGAACTCGAAAGATCTGCGGGCTATCGCCCACGTTGAGCGTCTGACCCAGATGGGCGTTCACTCGCTGAAGATCGAAGGCCGCACCAAATCCTTCTACTACTGCGCGCGCACCGCTCAGGTTTACCGCAAGGCGATCGACGATGCCGCCGCCGGCAAACCGTTCGATACCAGCCTGCTGGAGACCCTGGAGGGGCTGGCCCACCGCGGGTACACCGAAGGCTTCCTGCGCCGCCATACCCATGACGATTATCAGAACTACGAGTACGGCTACTCCGTCTCCGAGCGCCAGCAGTTTGTCGGCGAATTCACCGGAGAGCGTAACGGCCCGCTGGCGGCCGTGGCGGTCAAAAATAAGTTCAGCGTCGGCGACAGCCTTGAGCTGATGACCCCGCAGGGTAACGTCAACTTCACCCTTGAGCATATGGAGAATGGCAAAGGCGAAACCATGCCGGTGGCCCCGGGCGATGGCTATACCGTCTGGTTGCCTGTGCCGGACGACCTGCCCCTGCAGTATGCCCTGCTGATGCGCAACTTTACTGGTCAAACAACCAGAAATCCGCACGGTAACTAGTTAATTTGCGTTATTTTTTCACGATGTAAGGATATTAGAATCGGATCACATACCGTTTCGGTCGAAACAGGTATCATCCATTTCGCTGAAAAACATAACCCATAAATGCTAGTTGTACCAGGAACCACCTCCTTAGCCTGCGTAATCTCCCTTACGCGGGCTTATTTTTTTGCCTCTCCTCCGGTCTTCGCTTTCGTCATGCGGTACACTTTATGCAACATTGAGCAATAAAGGTTCCCTTGATGATGTCTACGTTTCCTGCCAGCTTACTGATCCTTAACGGCAAAGGTGCCAATGAACCGCAGCTACGCGAAGCGGTTAACCTGTTACGCGATGAAGGGATTGATATTCACGTCCGCGTGACCTGGGAAAAGGGCGATGCCGCTCGGTTTATCGATGAAGCCCTGCAGCTGAACGTTGAAACGGTGATCGCCGGCGGTGGCGATGGCACCATTAATGAAGTGGCGACCGCGCTGGTGGAGCGCGGCGGCAAGATGGCGCTAGGGATTTTACCGCTGGGCACGGCTAACGACTTCGCCACCAGCGTCGGTATCCCGCAGGATCTGGCCAGCGCCCTCAAGCTGGCGATCGTCGGCCGCGATGTGCCGATAGATATCGCCCGGGTGAATGATAAAACCGGCTTTATTAATATGGCGACCGGCGGGTTCGGCACCCGGATCACCACCGAAACGCCGGAAAAACTCAAGGCCGCGCTCGGCGGTGTCTCTTATTTAATCCACGGTCTGATGCGCATGGATACCCTGAAGCCGGACCGCTGCGAGATCCGCGGGGAGAACTTTCACTGGCAGGGCGATGCGCTGGTCATCGGCATCGGCAACGGCCGCCAGGCCGGCGGCGGTCAGCAGCTGTGTCCGGAGGCGTTGATTAACGATGGTCTGCTGCATCTGCGCATTTTCACCGGCGAAGAGCTGATCCCTGCCCTGTTCAGCACCCTGGCGAATCCGGAAAACTCGCCGAATATTGTTGACGGTGTCTCCTCGTGGTTTGAAATAACCGCGCCCCATGAGATGACCTTTAACCTCGACGGCGAGCCGCTCAGCGGAAAAACCTTCCGTATGGAGCTGTTACCGGCGGCCCCGCCCTGCCGGCCGCCGCCCCCCCCCCCCCCCCCCCCCCGCC